>NZ_JAQZSF010000011.1:0-145438 GCF_028674915.1 Agrobacterium sp. CNPSo 3708 | reverse complement strand
AGACGCTCGAGCGCATCGCAAACGGCTGGCCTAGCAGCGAAATCCATGCCCTTATGCCGTGGAACTACAAGGCCTGAACGGCCTCAGCTTGCCGCTTACTCATGACCAACTGGCCACTGGTCGCAAGATCAGGGTTCTGACGGTTGTTGATACCTTCTCTCGCTTCTCGCCAGTGGTGGATGCTCGCTTTAGCTACAAAGGCGAGGATGTCGTTCAGACATTGGAGCGGGTCTGCCGACAGATCGGATATCCCGCGACCATACGTGTGGATAATGGCAGCGAATTCATCTCCCGAGACCTTGACCTCTGGGCCTATCACAAAGGCGTCGTGCTTGACTTCTCGCGGCCAGGCAAACCGATCGACAACAGCTACATCGAGAGTTTTAATGGCAAGTTCCGCGCCGAGTGCCTGAACGCTCACTGGTTCATGAGCCTTGACGGCGCGCGGGCAAAGATGGAGGATTGGCTTAGAGACTATAATGAGTTCCGGCCACACAGCGCGATCGGCAACAAAGTGCCGATTTCGCTCATGAACGGCTCATCGGCACCAGCGCCGACATGAGCCATAACCCCGGAAAATTCCAGCTCCGGCTGGCCCGAAATCGGGTAGCACTTCAAAAAACCGCCACAGCGAACTCAAAGCTGGATGAACCTTGGGGCAACGTCACACATACCTTCATTGCCGCACTGCGTTGTCATGGCCTGACTGCGCCATGATTATCCATCACCCCATGAACCGCGTCTTGTTCGACACATACATCCAGACCCAACTTGTACCAGCGCTTGAGCGAGGCGACGTGGTCATCCTCGACACTCTCGCGGTTTACAAAAGCACCAAGGCGGCACAGGCGCTGAAAGAAAAAGGCGTATGGGTTCTGTTCATGCAGCCCAGATCTCACTCCCACTGAGATGGCTTTCTCCAAGGTCACGGTCCACCTGCGCGCCGCAGTCGGAAGGACCTTCAAGGCCCTTTCAAATGTTCTCGCATCAATCTGCAATCTCTTCGACAGAACCGAGTGCTGGCGGTATCTGAAAGCAGCGGGCTATGCATCCGACTAAACGCACGGTGCTTTAGACATTTCAATCGGCTCCCTCGAATCCAGTGCCAACGCTCCTGCGATAGCCTGCACTTGACCCGTCAAGTACATCCTCTTCGTTGGAAGGTCGCACCGGTGCAAGCGCACTCACCCGAGCCTCGAATAACGTACTCGAGGCAAGGTACGCCTTGGCGTGCAACGAGTTTTGTGTTGGGCTCGATCTCTACGCAGTCACTCTTCCCGGAAGGCGTGTTTCATTTGGTCGGTAAGTGGTTTAGCGAAGTAGGACAGCGCCTGCCGATCGGCAGTTTTGATAAATACTTCCGCAGGCATGCCGGGATAAAGGCTCTTGCCGTTCAGGTTCTCAAGGCTCTCGATGTTCGGAACAACGCGGACTGCGTAGTAAGATTGCCCACTCTTCTGGTCTATGATGATGTCTGGCGAGACCGAAGTGACGTTACCTGTGACTTCTGGAGTGGTTTTTTGGTCGAACGCAGTGAAGCGGATATCTACCTGTTGGCCGAGCGTGATTTGGTCAATACTGCGGGCAGCAATGCGGGCCTCAACTGTGAGTGCTCGCTGGTCAGGTGCCAAAAGCATAAGAGGTTCGCCAGGATTTATAACGCCACCAACAGTGTGAACGGCCAGCTGGTATATTTTACCATCTAACGGCGCTCTGATATCAAGACGTCTCAGCTGATCCTTACCGGCCACCTGTCGCTCTTCGAACTCCGCGATTTTCCCTTCTGTATCGGCAAGGTCTTTGGCAATCTCCGATCGTCTATCCTCGTCCAGCTGAAGAATTTGAAGGTCGATTTCACTGATTTTGCCTTGGGCTTGAGCGCGTGAGGCGAGGCGTTCTCCGCGGTTGCCGCTTAGTTCAACCTTCTGCCGACGCAGACTGTTCACCTTCTGCAGCGTAACCAGCTTTTGCCTGTACAATTCTTCCGAAGCGTCTAGTTCCTGGCCAACAAGTTTTGCGCCATCATCGATCGACTGGAGTTGTATCGTATCTCCCTCGATCTCGGCAGAGAGCTGGTTCTTTCGTTCCTCCAACTGTCGACGCATGCCAGCGAGCGAAGCAACGCGGCTCGTAAAAAGCCGTACCTCTCCTTCTACCAAGTTTAGATCTGCATCGGGCTCAAGACCGTTCAAGTCAACATCGTTTACGGTAAACTCGGTGGCGCCACTGCGTTCTGCGATAAGTCTGCTACGCCGCGCATACAATTGAGCCAAACTACTATTGATGATGCCCAGGCTCGCTCTGATGGAGGTCGCGTCAAGCCTTAAGAGGAGATCGCCCGCTTGAACATGATCGCCTTCCTTAACGACCAATTCAGACACGATCCCTCCGGTCAAGTGTTGGATTTTTTTGACATTCTCATCAATGATGACCATACCGTCTCCGACCACGGCGCCGGAAAGCGATGCCGTCGCAGCCCACCCGCCAATGCCGAAGACCAATACTGCGCCGAGAAGCCCCACTATCAAGACATGACGCTTTATTGAGGTAAGGGAGTTCGTGTTGTCATTCATGAGTTAAGCCTCTGACCCATCAACGACCTTCAATGTAGGTGCGCGCTCCAGAGTTACTGGCCGTTCCTGCTTCTGAAGTATCGAATTGATCACGTCTTCTTTTCTTCCGAAAAGCTGCATCTGACCGTCTTTTACCATCATCACGTGGTCGACGCCGGCAAGTGCGCTCGGACGATGGGCGATGACGATCGCTATCCCGCCGCGGGCACGTACGCTGAGAATTGCGGCAGTCACTGCCGCCTCACCATCTGCGTCCAGGTTCGAGTTCGGTTCGTCGAGAACAACTAAGAACGGATCACCGTAAAGCGCGCGAGCCAGACCCAAGCGTTGACGTTGCCCTGCCGACAGCATGTTTCCGCCGGTGCCTATTTCCGTCTCGTAACCTCGGGGGAGTTTTAAGATCAACTCATGGACACCAGCAGCGGTTGCCGCGGCGATGATGGCAGAAGGGTCAGCATCCCGACGGAACCGAGATATATTCTCCGACACCGTCCCTGAAAATAGCTCAATGTCCTGAGGTAAATATCCGATATGAGACCCAAGCTCGACGTCGCTCCATTGATTGAGCGCAGCGCCGTCAAGACGAATATTCCCACGATAAATTGGCCAAACACCGGTTAGAGCCCTTGCGAGAGATGATTTTCCAGAAGCACTCGGCCCTACTATCCCAACAGCACTGCCGGCGTTAAGTCTAAAATCTACCCCTGCAATCAGTGCTTGGGTTTGCCCAGGTGCGCCGCTGACAAGGTTGTCTACGGACAGTGAACGGCGAGGAGAGGGTAGCAGCATGGGGAAAGGCGCGGCGGGGAATGCCTTTAACAACTCTTTCATACGCCGCCAGGCCTGCAGGGTGGCGGCATAGGCTCGAGCGTTGGCAATTGCCTGCTCGACGGGAGCCAGCGCGCGCGAGGTGAGGATCGATGACGCGATAATTATACCGCCCGATGCTTGGTTCTCAATCACGAGAACGGCGCCGGCTGCGAGTACAGCAGATTGAAGCACCATTCTAAAAATCTTTGAAACGGTCGCGTAGGAATTCGCTACATCTGAATTTTTGCGGTAAGCCGCCCGGTAGGCATCATTTTGCGAAACCCATCGATTGGCGAGCGTATCGGCCATTCCCAAAGCCGTGACGATCTCCGCATTTCTTTGCGCCGCCTGGATATCGGAGGTTCGCCTGTTGCTGAGATCATGTATTTTCTGTGCGGATTTCTGCGTGCTTTTGTTCGCTACCAGCGTCAATACTGCCAGGATGATGCCGCCGACAATTGTCATCGCACCGATAAGCGGGTGGAAGAGAAAGCAGATCGCAACGTAGAACGGGATCCAGGGCAAGTCGAAGATGATCGTCGGGCCCGAACCGCTTAAAAATGTTCTAAGCTGATCAAAGTCCCGCAGAAGCTGCAGTCCGTCGCCGCCGGACCGTAGTTTAAGTGCGCTTCGAACAGTCGTGCTGAATATGGCCCTAGCCATCATCTCGTCGAAAACGCCGCTGATGCGAACCAGAATTCGATTACGAGCAATCTCGAACGCCGCGTGGAAGGCGTACAGCATCAGGGCAAGCACACCAAGCGCCACGAGTGACGCAATGCTCCTGCTTGGGATAACTCGATCGTAGACTTGTAGCATGAAAAATGACGCAGTGAGGTATAGGATGTTGACCAGAGCGCTGGCAACTCCCACTGCAACGACTCCAGGTCGACATTTTTTTATTATCTCAGCTATAGGATCGGTATAGTCCGATGTATTGCTTCGAGAATTAAGTGTTTTCACGCCAACCTCGCGACGGCACGATAGCTATGCTACTGACAATGTACCAAAAAGCTAAAAGGGTAATGGGTATGCTTATTACTGTTCATAACTGAAAGTTATAATATTATCCACAAAACAAAATGTTGTGACTGAAATAAATATGGTTTTGGTAAATCGGCATCGGTCAAACGTTCATGCGTGGACAAAACCGCTTTGCAATTGTCTGTCTTAAGTTTTTCGACGGTACTATTGTTCGCCGGCAGCAGTAGCCAGGGCGGTGGCGGGAACATCGGAATCCGGGATGCGCTGGGTTTAGGTTTATACTTCTGTCAACCTCGTCAAAATCTCTGTCTAGCAATCCTTCGTATTGCAACTGGCGTAACGAAAAAGTCTTTAGCCTGCGCTTCGCCGCAGTGCTCTCTCCGCCGTCACTTCGGGATCATATGCGAACGGTTACAACTTTAATTTCGACGTCGGATACAAACTGACATCTACCGAGTTTCTGAGTATCGCATGTACTCGGCTAGCGCAGTTATCATCGAAAAGTCCCGCCACGCTATTGATTACATGAGGTGGGGTAGTTGCACTGCAGTCAGTGAAAGCGGCCTCTTCATTTTAAAGGCGTATACTACCGACACACCGCGTTCCCGTAAGAGTCGACGACACAGCTGCGATGCGTAGCCCCCGAATTTCCTGACTTAGCCCCGTTGGGATCGCGAGGAAGGGGACGAACCAGTCTTGGAGAGATTTGTCCAGGCTGAGGCGGAAGATCGAAATTTCGGTTGCCGTAAGTGCCGGTAACGCCTCCATCGAGGCTCTTTTGTTCCTCATAGTTTGGGTATTGCTGCTGTTGCGCGGCGGCGCTTCCAAACAAGAGGCAAGACCAAACAATCCCCGGAACGAGTATACTGACAACTTTTACCAACTGCATTGATCCTGTCCGGGTTGCTAGGCCAAGTGTGATGAGCTTTTTGCCAATCGAGCATTTCCAGTTTCTCAAACACCTAGCGTAGCGCCATCTATCCAACTAGAAAATTCACTATATCGTGGTTTTAAAAGGGTAGAGCCTCCCAAATGCAGCCTCTATCGAAATGAATACACGAATTTGCTCTCGCGAATAGGTTTTGTGGACGGTCGCCGCGGAGGTGCGGGTCAGATAGGTTCTCACTCTTTCCTATTGTATCACAAGTGCTTCCGAAAAGTTTCTGGGCAAATTCCGATTCATAGAAGTTTCTTGTGTTATTCGCCATTTGCTTGAGAACCCCGGAATTTCTTTACTTGCCAGCATAAACAAACTATTGACGCCTTCAGCGTGACGGCAGAGACGAGCAATCGTCAGGCGAAGTTTCGAAGACAGGCATGCCTGCTCCTCAAGCAGGGATAAACTACCGATACAACGCAGCCATAAGGAACAGAGCGTTTCCGCCACTGCTGAATGGCACCTGAGTGTCGGCAAGTGCGTATCAATCCGTCAGGAACATTGTGAATGAAGTATAATCAGCGAGCCGTTCTGAGAGTGTAACCACGATGGCGAAGAACATAATTCCCAAAAAAACGCATTTCCATAAAATTTGAACATTTCTCAACACCAAATCTGCAGAAGGCGTGCGGTACTTATTGCGACATAACAGCGAGGTGTTCCATGTCTCTGCCAGTGATGTCGAAGAAAATCCGGTCAAATTTTTGCGTGCTCGTTAGCGCCGTGATTGCGTTCTCATCAGCGCCGGAAGTTGCAAGGGCATTCGGGCCCTCCGGCGTACCTAAAGGGTTTGGCTCTGATGTTGTTCGAATGCTCGAACAGGAGGGCACACTGGCGCCCTTCGCGAGTGTCGTGTTCTGCATGAAGGCGCCAGAACAATGCCGAAAGGTTGGCGGTCCGAGCATAATGGATCTGGATGCGGAGCGAGGAGCGCAGCTGTCGAGGGTAAATTCGACTGTCAACAGATCCATCCGGCCTGTTAACGACCGATCGGGTACGGACGACTGGGAAGTAGATGTCAAAAGCGGCGATTGCGAGGATTTTGCGCTGACAAAGCGCAAACAGCTTATCGAGCTTGGCTGGTCGTCCTCAAGTTTGCGTATTGCTGTGGCGCTAACCTCCAGCGGTGAAGGGCATGCGGTCCTTATCGCAAAGACATCCGCCGGTGACCTCGTGCTCGATAACCGCACGAGTGCAATCATGGACTGGCGTAAAACCGACCTGAGGTTCCTGAAAGTGCAGTCGCGGGACAATCCCAAGCAATGGCAGAATGTTGGTCAAAAAGCTAAGCTGGTCGCCTCTGCGCCCAAGAAAGCTCGCACTGTGACAGCGACGCTCAGGAGAGTGGATCCGGTGCTTCGCCAAGCATCTGATATCGGCAATTATTGATTTTTGCCATTCTTAGGTAGCTGGTCATAGCGGCCTACGCCGATGCATGCCAATCGGCGCTCTGCAACCATTGCGGCCTGGCCAGCAGAAACGGGCAGTTAAAAAACTGGCGGATGACAGACGGTAGCTATTTCGGTGCGAGGAACATATCGATACTCAACGATGAGGTCGCCGCATTCAAGGGCCTTACGACGTTCGACGTAAGTGGCTCTCACGGGACGCTCGTATCGGACATATTCTCGTTTTCGCTGCGGCTCGTAATTTTGGATCATGTCGGCTGCTACCGCAGGAAGCGGAAGCAAGACAGAAAGGCTCAAAATGCAGATGGTGCGCAATCGCATAATTTTCCCCGTGAGCTAGAATAACGAAATGATTTTAAATGAGCTTGATTTGCGTATCGCTGGACGAGTCAATTTCTGAGCGTGCGGTTTGTTCCACGTCGCTCGCTTCAACGATCCAATTTTTACGGCTTGAGTGAGCGTTTTTCGCCTTCTCGCTCAGGCGGCGTAGGTCAAAAGCCGCTTCAGCCGGGCCGGCGAGCCAAGATTGCCTGGGACCAAGCTGATTGCGAGATCCTGCCATCCGCGCCTGCGAAGTCGATTTTCAAACCTAGCTTCGCACAGAGTTGCAACTTGAATCCTGCGGCGGTCGAAACGCGTGGTGGCCTGACCCCATTTGCGTCGCGGCACGCTGAAGCCTCTCGATTTGTATCGCGCTCGTCAGAGAAGAGGAGACGTTCTCGGTCTTAGCGAGAATTCCACTCTCCATGAGTTGCTCAATTCGACGCTTGTGTTGTCGAGAACTTCGTCCCGACAATCCTAAGAACGGTAAGCTTACCGGTTGCGACTGCCGCAGTGTCTATGCCAAGTCGGGCATTCCCGATATTCACAGTGATGCCAGGAGTGTGCCCGTGGATCACGAAGATCGGTAACTGTGGTCCATCCTCCAGGAAAGGTTCGCGTATCCACATAAGGTCGTTATCTGTCTGCGACGCGAGGGCCACACCAGGTCTGACGCCGGCATGCACGAAGAGAAGATTATCGATCTGCAATGATACAGGCAGAGCTTCTAGTCTTGAAATGTAGGCGGTTGGTATAGTCTCTCGGACGACGTGATGTAGCCCTTTTAATCCAACCCTTTTTAGCACATTTTCAACATCTATCCCGAAAGAGGTTAGTGTCGCGCTGCCAGCAAATTCCAGCCAAGCATCAATTGGCAAGTCGCCACGCACCATTTTGACGAGTTGGTCGTCATGGTTGCCGCACAGGGCAACGTCCTCAATTTCTTCTGATATCGGTTGGGTGAGCAGTTCCAAAACGTCTCGACTTGCTGGCCCCCGATCTACATAGTCTCCAAGCAAGACGACCAGCTTTCGTCCGGGATAGCCCTGCGCATCGCGCGCAATTAAACGGCGCGCAGAGAGGAATGCCGATGCGCAACCATGTATGTCGCTTATTGCGTATAGTGCACTGAAATCCGACCCATACATCGTCAACCTAGGCCTCGGGGAAGCCGGCGCGATACTAGGTCGGAAACGCTTCATCAGGTGGCGGTGAAACATTCCAAAATTACGTTTAGGAAACACGTGTCATGATCCGTATCGATGCCGAAGCTATCTCGAAGCGATGATCTTCGAGGGAATCGATCCTGTTTTGAGGCCGCCCGGTCGGATTGATTGGAGTATCGTGCTCGGCGATTCCATCACCTACACACCTATTGCGTGCAAGCATACCTTCAGTATCGCCGCTTCTTTATCACCTGTGGCGATGAAATCAAGGCGCTGAACAGGACTTGAGCGCTTTCAGCCAGCATACGATCGAATGGGTGCGAAAGAGGGTCCCGGCGCGCCTGCATGTTTGGTTCATTGTCACGCGCGCTCGATTCCAAGAGCTTCTAAGCGCAGGCGCTTTTAAGGGGTCACCATAGCAATGCTATTGCGATGATCGCGACGGCCCACATTGCCAGCGAAATGCTGAGTAGGATTAGGTAGTTACGGAATCGCCGTGTCATAAGCGAGACAATGCCTCGACTTTAATCTCAGTTGAAGCGCGGGTCATCATCATGTCTAACGCTCGGTTAACAGCTATCGAGGACCTATCGCTTTTCAAGACGTGTCGGCTTCGGGTCACTCGGATTCAATTGAACCGGCGTTCCGGCAGTCCCGCTTGTCGAAGATCATTCGGTGATTGTTTCTACAACTCTCCGTATCAACTACGAAAGGGTGGCCTGCGTCTACTGGCTGATGTTGCGGGTTTGAATTCGGCCCCTTTGTGGGGAGTGACGTAAAGGACCACCTTCCCCACAGATCGCGGTCGAGTTGGCGTGAATTCGATATCGGCAGCATAGGCAAGAGGAAGAATGACTTATCCTACTCGACGCTCTGACAGCGCGCCCCGTACCTTGAGCGGCTGTGGACTTAGGATGGCGATCGCTGGTCTCGTCGGAAAAGAACCAGATGATCTATTTGGCTCCCTCAGGCCGACTTGTGGAGACGAGACGCGGGCTGAAGAGAAAAGATCTTCAATTCTGCTTGGCCTCCAAGCCTAGACTTGAATCTTCGACGTCCCCGAGGTTTCTGTCGAACAAACCGCAAATATTCCGGGGCTCAATCAGAAAGCTCTTCCAAAGCGCCGTAAATGTAGCTTCATCTTGTCCTGGCACCATAAAGTCTTCGTAGTGATCTAAAACTGCATAGCATGTCTTCGTATTTTGCAAGCTAAAACAGGTTAACCAATCTTTAATTTTGGTACTGACAGTGTTACAGAGTTAGAATATAAAGCCGATGAAAGTAACTTCAGCGATTATTTTAGCGGTGCGTCATATGTGCGCAATGTGGGGCGACAAAAATGTCAGACTTCCAATCAGGTGAGTGTGTTCTCGGGACTCTGGATTCCAGTCCGGTTGAAGTATTTCAGCCGTTTTCCGTCCAGATGTCCCAAAAGAATATTTCGCATTTAGCTGCAAAACGATTTCTCGATATAGTGTTAGCTACGCTCGCCCTTATTGTGCTGGCGCCGCTTTTGTTGACAGTTTTTTGCTTGATTAGATGTGAAAGTCCTGGCGGGGCACTCTTCACGCAGACCCGTTGGGGGATGAACGGGAAGAAAATCAAGGTCTATAAATTCCGTTCTATGTACACAGATAAAGGTGATCCCAGTGGGGTTGCGCAGACCGTCGTAGGCGATCCGCGGATCACAAAGGTGGGGCGCTATCTGCGTCGTTTTAACGTCGATGAACTGCCACAGCTCATAAATGTCATTCGTGGTGATATGTCTGTTGTCGGGCCACGCTGCCACGCCGTTGGTATGTTTGCAGCCGGCGTACCGTATGAAACCCTTGTTCCTGAGTATCATCAGCGCCATGCGATGCGTCCAGGTCTCACAGGGCTTGCCCAAATGCGTGGTCTGCGAGGCCCTACAGATCGTCCTTCGAAAGCCCGCGCCCGGATTAATGCCGATCTTCACTACATCGAAAACTTTTCTTTTTGGCTCGATTGCCGAATTATCGTCGGAACCATCTATTCGGAGATGCAGGGCGGTAACGGCTTCTAGCGTGATCATCTTCATCAGCCAAAACTAGATTTGGCTGATGAACGCAGCTTAGATCGATCGTGAAGTGTACGCGAACGCATCTACTTTTGCCGCTGTCTTTGCGACCATGAGTACTGCCAGAACAAAGTGATCAAGTGAGGCGTTTGCGAAAGAGGCAAACTCAAGACCTCACGTATTTGACTGACTCGCTTGCGGTTGATCTGGCACAAATTTGCCTTTTGTTTACAATCGGCTCAGAAGTCTCGGACGAGCGCATAAATTCCTTGATCGGCTGAAACCTGAGTTCGTTAATCGACCGCACTGAGCAGAGGCTTCGGTGAGCGGAGACTTGGGATACTGCGGATCAATGCCGCCCTATCGGTAGGTCTAGAGGTTCAGGCTCAGGTGCATGCCAAAATATTGTGGTCGAACTTGTTGGCACCGCCAGAACGTTCTCCTAACGCGTGAAGAGATTTGCGGGCGAGCGTAAATTTTAAAGGAAATTTTTACTTTATTTCAAAGTATTATCTGCCTTTAAATAGTTATGGTAAATAGTTCTTCGCGCTGTGTAATAATCTGTTAACAAGAAAATAGGAAGAATAGCGTCGTCCGTTAGTTTAGGGTCAGTAATGACGTTCAATTCAGACAAAATTTACTCCTGAGTGACAGCCTGATGGCTCTCAAGGAGTCTCAGCCGTGTCACTCAAACTTCGAAATATTATTCTCGCTGTCGCGACGTCCCTCGTCATGTGGGTGATGTTGATACAAGGTTCACTGGTAACGTTTCGGTTCTTTCACCCGCAGACGGACATGATGACGACCGCAAGCGTTGGACGGTGAACCACATCTCGAGATCGTGTGTCCAGCAGTCTGGTAGCAACGAGTTGCGTGGGTACCACGATAAAGCGCGTACCAGTTAGCAACCGATTCACCATGCTCTGAGGCTGTGCTGCAACCCAAAGAGCTTGCGGCAAGGATGCGGTTGAGAAACCGGTCTCAAGCAGGTCCGCAGTGGTATGCTCATCTGTAGCAATGCCCCGACGGTTTTGCGAAGACCACGCATAGCGAATTGGACGCGTTACTGCGTGCTGTCACCACGACCCATCACGCAACCTCCAGACTTTTAACAAAATCAGCACTCTCATGAGCATGAATGCGGGTGAACCGGATCAGTTCGTCGAAGTGGCGCTGCATCTTGCGGATGGATTCGGCGTTATTGAGAACGAGATACATGCCGCCCACGAAGATCGCTGCGCGCTGCGAGCCGAAGATCGTATAGGGTACGGAAAAGCGCTCTTTCTCGTTGAACAGGAATAGCCGGAACGACGGGTAAAGCTCGTTGATGAGTTCGGACATGTATTGCAGCTGTGTCGCCCTGATCTCCTTCTTCAAGCCACTCCACATGCCGCGCCCCTGGGCAAAAGCTTCCAGCGTCTCGCAGGGCATGCAGACTTCCATATCCGTGCCAGGCTGGCGGTTGTAGTCGAGTCGGAAGGCGGACTCGCTGGCTTGTGCTTTCACACTTTGATGCGCGCTTTCGGCTTCGAAGGCGATGATTTGCGGGGTGCGCAGCAGGTCCGGGATGCGGGCCGGCACGTAGCGGATCTTCGACCCCGTCGCCTCGGCATGCCATTTCATCAGCAGCGTGTCGGTATAGTCCTCCCCGCCTTCCTCAATCTCGAAGCTCGGGCGTAGTTCTCCCGTCAGGCCTGGATCGTGCGAGATGCCGAGCAGCCAATCGAGCGATACGGCGTGGCGTTCGGCAATGTTGAGAAGAGTTTCCACGCGCGGTAGTCGCGCCGAATCACCCGACAAGAGCTGTGATAGCGCCGAGCGGTCGATGCCGATCCCAGCCGCAAAAGCCGAATGGCTGTCACCGGACCGCGTGACCAGCTCCAGCAAGCGTAGACGAAAGAGCTCCGCCAAGGCACGCTTGTCCATAATCTACCTTAATGTTTACTATTATCAACATTGTATAGTTTCTGTTATCAAAATCAACAGTCGGTCACCAAACTCTCATTGTGCACCTTGCGGCTCGGTGAGATTCTGTCCCGGGGCAAAGCATCAGGGGATATGATGAGCGACACGTCATTCGATAGGCAACACCGAGGAATCCATCACCGTCGAACAAGGGCGCCTAGAATAGAGTGGCCGACAGTCGCTCTACTTCTTGCATGCTACGGCCTGTGGGGGATGGCCGGCTACAGTCTTTATCAGGCCTATCCTATCGTCGCGCTCGTGCTGATGGGCGTGGCAGCCGCGCTTCACTCGTCGCTTCAACATGAGGTTCTCCACGGGCATCCGACGAGGAGTGCCAAGGTTAACGAGGCGCTGGTCTTCGCTCCGCTTGGGGTGTTTTACCCCTATCGCAGTTACAAGCGGACGCATCTTCAGCACCATGCGGATGAGCGTCTCACCGATCCCTTCGATGATCCCGAGAGCTACTACCGCGCCATGAGCGACTGGGAGACGATGCCGGCTTTGCTGAAGCGTCTGCTTGCCTGGAACAACACGCTGATTGGACGTGTGCTGATCGGCCCGCCACTGATGGTGGTTGGGTTCACCGCTTCCGAATGGCGCAAGATTTTCAAGGGAGACCGCAAGGTCATCATGGCATGGACCCTCCACCTTGCCGGGCTCATTCCGACTTTGCTGGTGGTCTCGAACCTGTTCGGCATTCCCCTCTGGCTCTACATCGGGGTCTCCGCCTATCTCGGCGTTTCCATTATCGCCATCCGCTCCTATTGCGAGCATCAGTGGGCGGAGCAGCCGGATGGGCGCACGATCATCGTCGAAAATTCGCTTCTCGCACCGCTCTTTCTCTATAACAATCTGCACTTCGTGCACCACAAGCTGCCTACCGTCGCATGGTACAGGTTGCCGTCGCTCTATCGCGCGGGGCGTGCAGAATGGCAAAGGATGAACGAGGGATATGTCTTCGCCAACTATTTCGAGGTTTTCCGCGCATTCGCTTTCAAGGCGAAGGAGCCGGTGGTGCATCCTGCCTGGCGACGGGCGGAACCGGTCGTCGCGAACGATATCGTTGTAAAGAATCAGGGCGAGGTCGCGAACTATCAAGCCGCGGGCGGTACCGCAATTCCGGATCTTCCGGCATGACGTGGATTGCCGCTCTGCCGATGTATGACTGGCCGGAAGTGCGATCCGATGTGGATCGCAGCTGGGAGATAATGCGCGCCCGCTTCATCGCGAATGGCATCGATGCGCCTGAGCAACTCGTTCGACGCAACGCGGACATGCCACCGGTTCCGGGCGGCATCCGTGGCGGGGATGGATCGATCATCGCGCCGGACCCGGCAACGCTCTATCCGGATGCGCTCGATCTCGATGTCCTGTGGCGCCATCCGGCTCTTCTCATCTCCGCTACCTGTTGGGGGCCAATGGAGCTTGGCTTGCAGGATCACGTCCAGGTCATCGGGCAAAGCCCGTATGAAGATGTCGCGGGGGGCTCGGGAATATTCTATTCGAGCGCCATTGTTGGTCGTAGAGGGGAGGGCGCCAGCGTGATGGCGACTGAGACCGGCGAACCGGTCTTGCCGATCTTGTTATTTCGAGGAAGAAAACTTGCCTTTAACGAGCACCGCTCGATGTCCGGTCATCTGGCCTTGAAGCGCGATCTGGAAGCCATGGGCGAAAGCTTCAAGCTGTTTTCCGAAATGGTGGAAACCGGAGCGCATCGGGCGTCGGTGACGGCTGTCGCACGGGGAGAGGCGGACTTCGCGGCAATCGACTGCCGGTCCTGGATGCTGGCTGAGCGCCATGAGCCTGCGGCCAGGGATCTGCATGTCGTTGGCTGGACGGGACGGCGCAAGGGCCTGCCCCTCATTCGAGCCAGAAACATCCATCTCGACTTCCTCATGTAGGCGCGGCGCGCATATCAGACAGTTTGATGAGGAGGCGGGATCTTCGACAGGAGCGCCCTGGTCTTTTCCATGTCGGATGAGATCGGCCGATCGTCCGAATAATGGCTGACGTGCGAGCGGAGCAGGCTGCAGAGCGCGTCCGTACCCGGTGCTCTGCGCGCCACGGTTTCCAGAAAATCATGGGCCTGCGTGGCCGCCAGCCACTCGATCGCCAGAATGTATTCGGCATTGTCGATGACGGCGAGAAGCTTGTTGGCCGCAGCGGTCGGATGAGCGAGGAAATCCTCCTGCAGCGCCGAGGTGAGGCCGCCATCGGTGGAGGCGGGCGCTGCAAGCCTGCGGTTCTCATTTGCAAGCGCCGCTGCCGTATATTGGGCGATCATGAAGCCGGAATGGCTGCCTGGGTCGGAGGCGAGGAAGGGCGGAAGGCCGCTCACCAGCGGGTTGACCAGGCGGTCGATCCGCCGTTCGCTCATGGCCGCAATTTGCGCAATGGCAATGGCAAGCGCGTCGGCGGCCTGACCGAGTGCCGGCGCCACCGCATGGGCTTCCGACCAGACAAGCGGCTCCTCCGGCGTGCCGGCGACAGCCGGGTTGTCGGTGACCGACGCGAGTTCGCGGTCAACCACGGCGGCGCATGTCTCGAACAGATCGCGTGCAGCGCCGTGGGCATGGGGGATAGAGCGCAGGCTCAGCGCATCCTGTGTGCGCCGGCCTCTAGCGGCTTCGATCAGTCCGCTGCCGGCAAGACGTGCCCGCAGCACCTCGCCCACCTTGGCAATACCATCGGAGACGCGCAACGACAGCACGGCCTCGCTGAAGGCTGGCATCTGGCAGCCGGCCGCCTCTAGCGTCATGGCGGCAATGGCATCGGCCCAGTCGAGCAATTGCGCGGCCCGGTCCAGCGCGATGCTGGAGAGGCCGGTGGCGCAAGCGGTGCCGTTGACGAGGCTCAATCCCTCCTTCGCGCCGAGAACCAGTGGCTGAAGTCCCAGCGCCGCCAAGGCCTCACGCCCGCTCAAGGGACGTCCGGCGATATGGGCGGAGCCTTCCCCAATGAGCATCAGCGCCGTATGCGCATTATGCGTCAGGTAGCCGGCCGATCCGCGGGAAGGAACATCCGGAATGCAGTCGCGTTCGAGAAAGGTGGTGAGATGGCGAACGATCTCCAGGCTGACGCCGGAATATCCGTGGGCGAAGTTGGCGATCTGCGCGGCGATGATGGCGCGCACTTCACGAGGGGGAAGAAGCGGGCCGACGCCGCAGGCATGGCTCAGAATGATGCTGCGCGAAAGCTTGCCCTGCGCAGTGCGATCAACAACGGTATCCGAAAGAGCGCCGACGCCGGTATTGATGCCGTAGGCACGGATGCCCCGCTCGACGATGCTCTCGACGATCCGCGCCGCGTTTTCGATCCGCTGAATTGCAGCGTTGGTGAGCGCAAGTGTTTCTCCCTGGCCGACCTTTGCCACGTCCTGCCAAGTCAGCCTGTTATCGAGCAACACGGTCATTCGGTTTTCCTGATAATATTCAATGGAAAGAGAGCGTCCATCTGGAATGCGCGGTTGCAGCTTTCCCAGACGCTGGATCAGGTGCTGTAGAGGCGATAGCGGCTGCCGGGGTAAAGCAAGCGTACGGAAGAGATCACGCCGGCGTCAGACCAGGTGCGGCGGCGCACCAGAAGGCAGGGCTCCGTCTTGGAGATGGCAAGCAGCTTGCACTCCCACGGCTGCGCCGTCACCGCCTCAATATGCTGCTCGGCCCTCACGATCGGCGCGATGGCGGTCAGATATCCGTTCGGCGTCGCCTTGCCGAAATCCTGATCGATATAGTGCGGAACGATGGCGTGGTTGACGAAACGATCTTCGATCTGCATCGGTACGGCATCTTCCGCGTGCACCATGATCGAATGTGACACCGGGCTGCCGACTTCGATCGACAGTGCCTCTGCCAGTTCGGCATCGCAGCTTTCCATCCGCAGTACGATGACATTGGCCGTATGGACACCGCCATTGCGCGTGATTTCGTCGGCAATATTGGGAACGCTCTGAAACTGCGACGTCCGCTTCTTGCTGGCGACGAAAGACCCCTTGCCCTGTACGCGGACGACGAAGCCTTCATCGGCCAGTTCGCGCAGTGCGCGGTTGGCCGTCATGCGGCTGACGCCAAGCAGCTCGACCAGTTCGTTTTCGGACGGCACGCGATGGCCGACGGCCCACTCGCCGGTTTCGACGCGGCTTCGAACATAATCCTTGAGCGTGACGTAAAGCGGCTTGTCGGAGGCCTGCTCGTGCTGCGCTTTTTCGATCTGTTTCTCTACCGTCTGCATGGGGCTCCAAAAGGCGAACGACGAAGGTTCGGCACCGGACGCGTCCGGCGCGCGTGTGCGGGTATGGTGCGTGCCATACCCGCAAACAGCCGTCAGTTCAACTTGTGCGTCGTCAGCCATTCTTCGGCAACCACGTCGAAGCTGTCATGGTTGGCAAGGCGACCGTTCATGACGATCAGGTCCTTGGTCGTCAGAGCGGCCGAAACCGCATCCAGCGTCTTGGTCACCGTGTCGTTGACCTTGGCCTTGGCCATGACCGGCACGATGTTCTGGGCTGGGAACAGGTTCTTGATGTCTTCCAGAATGATCAGGTCGTTGGCAGCAATTGCCGGGTCCGTCGAGAAGAGGTTTGCCGCCTGAACCTGGTCGTTCAGCAGTGCCGAAAGGGTCAGAGGGCCACCGACGTCGAGAGACTTGAACGACTTGAATTCAAGACCGTAGAGTTCCTTCAGGCCAATGATGCCTTCCTTGCGGGTCTTCCACTCCGGCGGGCCACCAAGCACCAGTTCGGACGCCACGGGCTTGAGATCAGCAATGGTCTTCAGCTTGTATTTCTCGGCAGTGGCACGGGTGACCGCCACACCATCGGAATCCTGAGCCGCGGATGGCGTCAGCATGACGACACCCTCTGGCAGCGCCTTTGTCAGTGCTGCAGCGACGTCCGCCGGCGAATGGGCGGTGGCGTTCTTGTCGAGATAGCTCAAGGTCGCGCCGGCATATTCCGGCAGGAGGTCGATCGAGCCGTCGAGAAGTGCCGGCATATAGACTTCACGGCTGCCGATGCTGAGCTTGGTTTCCGTCTTGATGCCCTTGGCGGCCAAAGCCTTGGCATAAATCGTGGCCAGAAGCTGGCTTTCAGGGAAGTCGGCCGAGCCGACGATGATGGTGGACGTGTCCGAACGCTGAGCCGGAGCATTCCCGAGAGGGTCGGTCTGCGCAAGCGTCGTGGTAGCGGAAAGCGCGATCAGCGCGAATGCGCCAGCGGCTTTTAAGATATTGAATGCCATGCAAGCTACTCCTTTTGTGTCAACGTCTTCAGAATGAAAATGCAGTTTTGGTTGATGCCCACCCTATGCCCGGCGGGTTAGTCCTGGTGAGACCGTGAGCCTCGATATGATGCCGATCACTAAGTCGACCATAAGGGCGAGCGCACCGACCAGAACGGCGCCCGCCGCCATCTGGTAGTAGTCGTTCTGCGCACGGCCATCGATGATGAGGCGCCCAAGACCGCCGAGCGATACGTAAGCCGCAATGGTTGCCGTTGAGATGATCTGCAATGTCGCGCTCCGAAGCCCGGAGAAGATCAGCGGCAGGGCGCAAGGAAGTTCGACATCAAACAGAATATCGAGCGGCCGCTTGCCCATGCCGCGCGCCGCATCCACCGCTGCCGGATCCACCGCCGCAACGCCGGCATAGGTCGCGCTCATGATGGGCGGCACGGCCAGCAGCACGAGAACGATGATGCTGGGCACGATGAACGCCATGTCGGAGGCAAAGACCGGACCGAAAAGAATGACGAGCAACACGATCAGGCCCAGGCTCGGCAGTGCACGCAGCGCATTGGCAAGGCCGGCGATGACAACCACGCCACGGCCGGTGTGGCCGACGTAAAGACCGATCGGCAGGCCGATCAGGCAGGAGAAGAAGAGGGCAACGCCGCTATAGATCAGGTGCTGGATGACGAGCGCGAAGACGCCGTCGGTGCCTGTCCAGTGGGCCGGATCGGAAAACCATGCGATCATCGTTCTGCACCTCCGGGCTGCCATGGTGTCAGGCGTTTCGTGGCAAAGAGCACGATCCCGTCGAGCAGCGCTGCCAGCAGCACGCACAGAACGATACCGGCGATGATCGGCGTCAGGAAGCGCAGTTGAAGCCCTTGTGTAAACAGAAGACCGAGCTGCGGCGTTCCGACGAGTGCCGCCACGGAAACGATACTGACATTGGATACCACCGCGACGCGTAGGCCCGCGGCAATCACCGGCACGGCAAGCGGTAGCTCAACGAAGAGAAGCCGCGGTAATGTGCGGTAGCCCATGGCATTGGCAGCCTGAATGACATCGGGCTGTACGGAATCGAGGCCGTCGGTGACAGTGCGGATGAGAAGCGCCAGCGCATAGATCGTCAGCGCGACAACCACGTTGAGCGGATCGAGAATGCGCGTGCCGAGAGCGAGCGGTAGCAGAACGAAGAGGGCAAGCGACGGGATGGTGTAGAGCAAACCAGCCGCACCAAGCATCGTGGAGCGGAAGAAGCCGGCCCGGTGCGCAAGCCAGCCAAGCGGCAGCGCGAGGAGGAGACCAATGACGACGGGGATGACCGAAAGCCAGAGATGCCAGAGGAAGAGTTCGGCGATACGGCCGGACTCGCGGTACAGCCAATCGAACCTCATGCTTGCGCCCTCGCGCGACCGGTGCGTGCGGCCTCGATTGCGGTGACAACATGAGACAAAGTGACGGTGCCTGCCAATGTGCCTGACGGACCGACGATCACGCCTCGGCCAGAGGGTGAACTGAGGGCGGCGTCAAGAACGTTGCGCAGGCTGCTGCCTTCCACCGCAAGCGTGCCGCTGAGATTGAGATCGCCCTCTCTCACAGGAGCCTTGATGCTTTCCACATCGGCCCAACCCAACGGGCGGTTCTCGGCGTCGGCGACGAGCACCCATCTGTCGGTCGCAATCTGGCGAAGGGATTCTGGCGTGGCGCCGAGTGTGGCTGTCGGTTCCTTGCCAAGTTGCACGCCTTCATCGTTGAAGTCGGCAAAACCTAGGATACGATAACCCCTGTCGCGTCCGATGAAATCGGCGACGAATTCGTCCGCGGGTCGTGCCAGCAATTCCTGGGGAGTGGCGATCTGCGCCAGCGTTCCGCCAGTGCGCAGAACCGCGACCTGATCGCCAAGCTTCAGAGCCTCGTCTATGTCATGCGTGACCATGATGATGGTCTTGCCGATTTCACGCTGGAGGCGGAGGAACTCGTCCTGCAATTGGGCACGGACCACCGGATCGACGGCGCTGAAAGGCTCGTCCATCAGCATGAATTTTGGATCTGAAGCGAGTGCACGCGCAACGCCGACGCGCTGCTGCTGGCCGCCGGAAAGCTGCCAGGGATAGCGATTGGCGAAAGCGGAAGAGAGGCCGACGCGCTCCAGGAGATCATGGGCAGTCCGAAGCGCCTGCTCCTTGGGCGTTCCGTTCAGCCGCGCGGTCGTTGCGATGTTTTGTACGACGGTGCGGTGGGGAAAGAGGCCGGCATTTTGAATGACGTAACCGATCTTGCGGCGCAGCAGCGCCACATCCATGGCGTCCGTCGGTTCGCCATCGAGAAGAATTCTGCCCGAGGAAGGCGTGATCAGCCGGTTGACCATGCGAAGCGACGTCGTCTTGCCGCAACCCGATGGTCCAACGAAGATGGTGAGCTTGCCGCTGGGAGCTGTCAGCGACAGATTGTCGACAGCTGTGGTCGGCCCCCGATAGTGCTTGCTGACATGATCGAATGTTATCATAGGCGCGTCCCCTTTTCTGGTCCCGGATGTCGCCAGCGATCCGGTCTCCTTGGTTGTCTATACAAGCACGAAGTTATGCGGTGCGCAAGCAGGGGTGCTTAAGGAAAATGCGTCTTTTTTTGTGCTTAAATCTTATGCTGAGGCTATAGCGCTTCCGCGACGCTGACGACCGCGGATGGCAGGCGGGAATGAAGCAAGAGGGCTGGCATGACGGTTCCCGTCATGACGGATGTCAAGGCCGCCATTGCTGCGGACTTTTGCCGTCAAGCTCTCTGTCCAGATAGAAGGCGGCACTGATCAGGGCCAGATGTGTAAAGGCCTGCGGGAAGTTTCCGAGCAATTCACCGCGGTGGTCGAACTCTTCGGCGTAAAGGCCCAGATGGTTGGCGTAGTTCAACAGTGCTTCGAAGGTCGCACGCGCCTTCTTCAAGTCACCGGCCCTTGCCAGGCATTCGGCATACCAGAACGAGCAGGCAGAGAACGACCCTTCCTGACCGCTCAAGCCATCTTCGCTCTTGTAGCGATGAACCAGTCCGTCATCGGCGAGCGTGTCACCGATCGCGTCCAGAGTTGCCAACCAGCGCGGATCGGTGGCGCTGACGAACCTCACAAGCGGCATCAGCAGCAGCGAGGCGTCGAGGGTGTCTCCACCCTTGGTCTGCACGAAGTGTCCTTTCTCCTCGTTCCAGAAGTTTGCCCAGATGTCTTCGTAGATATTGTTTCTAACGTCGATCCATCGGCTGAAGGGTGCCGCAAGCGATCGCTTGCTCGCCAGGCGAATGGCGCGGTCGACTGCGACCCAGCACATGAGGCGCGAATGCAGGAAATGCTGCGGGCCGCGCCGCATTTCCCAAATGCCGGCATCAGGCTCTTCCCAGTGTTCGCAAACATAGTTGATGATGTCGCGCACACCGTTCCAGCCATCATGGGAAATGGCATGGCCGTATTTGTTGCTGAGATAGACGGCATCCATCAACTCGCCATAGATATCGAGTTGCACCTGTTTTGCCGCACCGTTTCCGATCCGCACGGGACGCGCTCCGCCATATCCACTTAAGTGATCGAGAGATACCTCATCGGCGACCGTGCTTCCGTCGACGGCATACATGATGTCGAGCTTTCCATTCGCACCGCATCGCATCGCGCGTTTGCCGATCCAGGATGTGAAGTCTTGCGCTTCCTGCTGATAGCCAAGCCGCATCAGCGCATAGACCGTGAAAGATGCGTCGCGGATCCAGGTGGCCCGGTAGTCCCAATTTCGGACCCCGCCAGGCGCCTCTGGCAGCCCGAAGGTTCCCGCGGCAATGATCGATCCGTGGCGGCGTGACGTCATCAGTTTCAGCGTCAGGGCAGAACGGGTCACGATTTCGCGCCACCGACCACGATAGGACGATTGTGCGGCCCAGTCCTGCCAATACTGGATCGTCGCGTCCTCGAACCCCGCAACGTCTGCCAGGTCCATTACCTCTTCGTCGGCGCCGGTCAGAACGAAATCGGCTGTTTCTCCGGCGGTCAGGTTTGCCTTGCAGATCACGTCGCCATCGAGCGCTTGGAGCGTGAGACTGGAAGTGAGCCTGATCCCGTCGCAGTGCTTCGGCCGCCAAAGGGCAGTGTGACCGTCAACCTCCGCTGTTTCTTTCTGCCTTGCATAGTCGAACCGAGGCGCACAGCGTAGCGTGAGGGCAATCGTCCCGCGTGTCACTCTCAGTCGCCGCACCAATTTCGTTGAGGTAGAGGCACTGTCTTCCCTCACCGCCATGAAGTCCGTGAGTTCGGCGCTGGCGTTCTCGCCCATCCAGCGAGTGACCAGCACATTGGTATCTGGCCGATAATGCTGCACGATCCGAACGTCGGGAATATCCGGCAGGATTTCAAACAGACCACCGCGTTCCGGATCGAGCAGGCCGGCAAAGATGGTTGGGCTATCGAAATTTGGCCAACACATGAAATCGATCGCACCGTCTTTAGCAATAAGCGCCAGTGTTGCCAGATCGCCGACGATACCGTGATCTGAGATCGGCCGCGGGATCTTGCTGCCCGCGTTCTCATCTCTTGAGAGATTATGGCTTTCGACGTCAGAGTGCGTGCGGATGTCCATTCGATAATCCATCATGTGTGATCGCATGCCAGCCGAAAGAAGCGTCTCATTTCAACGTGTCGAAAAAGTCGAGCAGTGCTTCTTCATCCATGACATTTTCTTCACAACGTCATCTTTCGCCTTGTGTTCCAAGCCCGCCAATCTCTTAGCGAAAGGACTGTATTCCGTGGCGAGAGTGGAAGGTGCCGAGACATGAAGACCAGACCTCGTCGCCCAAGCGCATCGTGCATCAACAGCGACGACCATGACATATGATGCAATCCTGCTGATACCGGGGCCTTTTCGAAGACAACTCCGTATCGGCCTGGCCGATACTCGTTCGATACTTAAGATGTTTTTTATCCATTTCCTCTAGCGTCTGCCGGTGGTCAGCCGGCTAAGCCGCTGTGGGGAAGAGGGTACGAGTATGGCAATATCCCAGAAGGTGAAGTCGATTGGTTTCAGAACGACGGGTGGGATGGCGTTGCTGCTCATATCGGTCGTGCTTGTGGCGGTCGTTGGCATCCGGGGCATGGGGAGCCTCACCGGCGCCGTAACCCAAACGGTGGATACATCGAAGGTGCTGATCGGCGCCAACAAGGCGGAAGGCGCGATCATCCAGTATCTCGTCAGCAAGGATCCCAAATGGATCGACGAGGCTGTCGGCGCTCTCGATACGGCCCAATCCAAGCTCAACGCGCTGGCTCTTTCCACGAGCGAGAAATCCGAACTCTCCAGCGGGATCGCCAAGACATCCGACGCGGTAAAAGCCCTTGCGGCCTCGCAGGATACTGTTCAGAAGGCGGGGACTGCCTTGCGCGATGCGGCTGGCAGCATGGTGACGCTTGCCGAACAGACCGAGAAGACCTCTCAGGATATCGCCAGCCAGGCAGAGACCAATTCCAACAACGCGTTGGTGACGCTCAACAGCATCCGCATTCTCATTCAGAACGCCAGCACCTTCAATGAAGGCATCAACGCGATCGAGCTTGCGCTGGTTCGTGCCGCAGGCCAAGGTGCTCAGGTCTCTGCCGCGCAGCTTGCCGAACCGATGGCGCGTGCCGAGGCAGGCCTTGCCGAAGTCGTGAAGCTCGGCGGCACGCCGGACATCCAGCCGATCGTCAGCAATCTGGCCGCGACATTTGCGGATATCCAAGGAGCGATTGCCAAGGACAATGGCGCGGCACTGGTTTCAACGCAGGATTTCGCGCTGTTCTCCAAGATTTCCACCATCACCCAGGCGCTTGACGAAGCGCTGCGCAAATCCGCCGAGACCGAACTCGCCTCCAAAAGCGAGAAGGACAAGGCGCGCTCCAAGGCGCGCATCATTTCCGGTACGGCGCGCAATTTCAGCAATGTGTTGAAGGACACGCTTGCCCAAGTCGAACGATACCGCGTCCAGCCGTCGACAGAGTCCGCCGAGGTGATTGCGGCCGGGCTGAAGAAGGCGCAAGCGCTGGGCACCATGCTGTCGAAAACCAGCGGCACCGATATGACCGCCAATCTCGCTCAGCTCGGTCAGTCCTTCGACGCGATGAAGACCAATCTGGCGACATCCGACCAGCAGGCGTCGCTCGTCGTTTCCACATTGCAAAGCGTTACCGACGGCATCGTGAAGATCGCCGGCGAAATCGCCTCGACTTCGGAACGTCAGGGCAGCCAGGGCACATCCTGGATGTGGGGTGCTGGCCTGTTCAGCCTTGTCCTGGCGATGGCGATCGCGCTCTTCATGGTTCGCTCCGTGGCTCGCCCGATGATGCAGGTGGCGCAAGCCATGGCGCGGCTCGCACGGGGCGAGGCCGACACCCAACTGAAGCTTGCCAAGACAGACAACGAAATCGGTGAGATGATCGGTGCGCTGCAGGTGTTCCAGCAAAATGACCGCGCCCGCATCCATGCCGAGGCGGAGGCCGATCGGGAAAGACAGCAGGCCGAACATATGCGCCTCGAGCGCGAGGCTGAACGCATGACGGAAGCGCAGGCGATGGAACATGCCTTCCGCCAGATTTCGACGGGTCTTGATGCGCTTTCCAAGGGCGACCTGACAGCACGTATCGGCGCAGTCGATCCACGCTATGATCGGATCAGAGACCACTTCAATAGCGCGGTTTCTACGCTGGAAGAGGCCATCGATGCGGTGATCCAGAGCGTCGGCACCATTCAGTCGGGACTGTTTGAAATCTCAAGCGCCTCCAACGATCTCGCCCGCCGCACGGAGCAGCAGGCCGCTTCTCTTGAAGAAACGGTTGCTGCACTTGGTGAAGTGGCAAGCGGCATCAACGGCACTGCCGATGGCGCAAGCCACGCGCAGAAGACGGTGTCCCTTGCCAAGACCAATGCGGAGAGTGGCGGTGTCGTGGTGGAGCGCGCCATCGGTGCCATGAGCGAAATTCAGGAATCCTCCACGAAGATCGGCAACATCATCGGCGTGATCGACGAAATCGCATTCCAGACCAACCTCCTGGCGCTGAATGCCGGGGTGGAGGCGGCCCGCGCCGGAGAGGCTGGCAAGGGTTTTGCTGTCGTCGCTCAGGAAGTGCGCGAACTGGCGCAACGATCGGCCGGTGCCGCACGCGAGATCAAGGCTCTGATCTCCACATCGTCAGCCCAGGTCACGACAGGCGTTCAATTGGTCGATGAAACGGGGATGTCGCTGAAAGATATCTGCGAGCAGGTGGGCGGTATCAGCGCCATCATCGACAGGATTGCGACTGCAGCGCGCGAACAGGCGGTGAGCCTGCGCGAAGTCTCCGCTGCTGGCGACGCAATGGACAAGGTGACCCAGCAGAACGCGGCGATGGTTGAGGAGACGACTGCGGCAGCGCAAACCCTGGTGCACGAGACCGAAAGACTGGCGCAGATGGTGGGGCAGTTTGCCACCACGCGTTCGGTCAGGGGCGGGATGCACGCTGCGGCAGCTTAAGGCTGCCGCAGGTGATCTGTTGTTCGGCACTCGGATGACCTATCGCTTCGCAAAGCCGATCAGGCCGTTTTCACGCCTCGACGGGTTCGCGCACCTCATCCAGTAGGAAATGCACGATAACGTATCGTGTCGTATATTTGTGGCCGCTGTCTGCCACGCCTTCTTCGCTGCCGCCATCAGAAGGGTGCCACTGCCGGTAATGCGGATTGTTGGCGATGAGCGTAATCGCCTTGCCCGAAAACTTGCCGTCCAATCGGTAACGCGCTTCCGCCAGGGGCCAGATCTTCTCGAAGTCGTCTTGGGTGATGCGGGCTTTCAAGGCCTTTCTCGTGGTCGGCTCCTTGCCGCCGCCGACGCCCTCTGCCGGTGGAATGGAGAGGTTCACCTCTTCGGCATGGTCGAGTAGAGCGGAAAATTCCTCTGGCCACATGCGTCTCATTATTGCTCCTCCCAAAGACAATGATCTTACAACACCGCGATGATAGCGCCTTTATGCCGACAGGCAATCAGGATTTTTGCCTGCGTGATGGCAGCGAAAGCGTCAATTCAAAAGCTCAGTCGATGCCGGTGGCGGCAGCGTGATGAAGCTGCTAAACGCTGGCGAAACAGACGCCAAAGCGCCGTGCGTCCTATTGGATGTACAAAGACGCCTTACCTTTTTGAATCGACGCATCGTGCTTTCCGAAAATCGAGTCTGATTTTCGGGCCGATGCTCTAGGAGAACCTGATCATGATTGAGCCTACCGCTTCCTTCAAGGATAACCTGCAATTGCTGCCTTCGATCGAAGGACTGGCGCAGATCAATCTGATCGATGCTGACTGCAATATTGTTGCCACGATCGAAAACCAGCCCGGCAAGCAAGGCTCGCTCGCCGTCTATCAATATCTCGAGCAATGCTTCGGTCTGCTGAACAGGCAAGCAGCGACCCATGGACTCGATATTTTCGCCGAGCACACGGCCGACGCAAAGAACCGTCCCGGCGCCCATCCGAACATCGACCGCTTGCTGGAGATCGTGGCCGGTGCGGCTCCATTGAAGATCGAACTCGCGGCGCGCTGATTGTTGCGCATGGCCCAGCAACAAGAACGCCGGCCAGTCAACCGCTCTTGACCGGAACGGAGCACGGCCTGCGCTTAGGAAGCCCTATAGCGCCGTGCGTCCTATTGGACGCACAAAGGGCGCTTCACCTTTTTGAATCTACACATCATGCTTTTCCAAAAATCGAACTCGATTTTCGGGCCGATGCTGTAGGCGCATTTTGCCTCACCAGACCCACGGTCACCGATGGAGTGACCGCATCCAGCCGCATCTCTAGCCTTCGTCTATGTCAGGCGAACTCGTAAGGCGGAGCGCACACGTCGCGCAGCGTTTATCCGCAGAACGCCCTATCAATCATCCGACCGAGACCCCGACCAACAGACGATAGCGAGCCAGCGTCCTCATGAGAAATGACGTTGCGCCCGTCATCCCAGCGTCGCCTGTCGTTCGCATCGGCTCGCCCCGTTTCATCTATTTACTGGTGGAGAGTTGATTGATAAATGAATGATGCTGGCCATCATTGGAGGACATCTGTTCGCCCGTTGATGTTGCCCGGCATGCCGAAGGCCTTCCATCGTTCTGAAAAGATCGGTGCCATCTGCTCGATCCTCAGAAGCAGAGCAATCCCGCGGCCTGCGGTGAGTTCATCATGCTAGGGAGGTTCGATGTCATGATAAACCCAAAGAGTGCGCCCGCCGGCGCCACGAAAGTTCGATATTTTATTCTGTTCATGTGTTTTGTCGGGATTTCGATCAATTATCTCGATCGCGCCAATATGAGCGTCGCACTTCCTTTCATCGACTCCGAGCTTGGCCTGAACCTCACCAACACCGAGAAAGGCTTGATTCTCGGCGCGTTTTTCTGGGCCTATGACGGCATGATGCTGCTTGCCGGCTGGATCACCGACAAGCTTGGCGCGCGCAAGACCTTTTCGCTTGCCGCCGTCTGGTGGTCGGTCTTCACGGCTTTGACGCCGCTCGCCTACAGCTTCTGGACCTTCTTCGCCGTTCGTTTCGCGCTCGGTGCCGGTGAAGCCCCCGCCTATCCATCTGCCACCAAAGCCGCCTCACGCTGGTTCCCGAAGAGCGAGCGCGCCTTTGCAACGGCTGTCATCGACTCGGGCTCTCGCGTCGGCACCGTCTTGGCGCTGCCCATCGTCACGGCCATCATCGCTGTGGCGACCTGGCACTATTCCTTCATCATCCTCGGCGCCGTCGGCATCATCTGGGCCTTCTTCTGGTACGTGACCTACCGAGATCCAACAGAGCATGAGCGGGCAAACGACCTGGAGCGTCGCTACATCATTGAGAACGGTGGGCGCACCGTCGAAAACGACGACCCGGAGGCCGCCAAGATCAAATGGGTCGATCTCTTCAGATACCGCACCATCTGGGGCATGATGATCGGCTTTTTCTGCCTCAACTTCGTGATCTACTTCTTCCTCACCTGGTTCCCAAGCTACCTGAAGACCGCCCGCGGCCTCAACCTTGCGGAACTCGGCCTATATGGAATGCTGCCGGGTCTCTCTGCTGTCGTCACCGCATGGATTGCCGGCGCGCTGGCCGATAGAGCAATCCGCAATGGTGCCAATGTCACGACGGTGCGCAAGATCATCATGGTCGGCGGCATGCTGGGTGGCGCTGCCATCCTGCCGGCATCGTTGACGCAGTCGCTCTATATGGCGCTGTTCTTCTTGGCGATCTCCTACAGCAGCCTCGCTATTGCCGCGACAGGCATCTGGTCGCTACCCGCCGACGTCGCGCCAAGCTCCCGCCACGTCGCCTCGATCGGCGGCATCCAGAACTTCGCCTCTAACATCGCCGGCATCATCAGCCCGCTGCTCTTCGGCTTTCTGCTGGACATGTTCGGCGGAAGCTACACGCCATCCTTCATGATGGCGGCCGGCATGGCACTGGTCGGCGCCTTCTCCTACGCCTTCATCGTCGGTCGCGCAGAACCTCTTCCGATCCTGCCGCCGCGGTCTTGATGGGTTTCGGCTGAACAGCACAAAAACTCATGACGGCCTGCCTGGGCCGTCATGATCGCCTGCGTAGAGAGGCCAATGATGCAGCGGAACCCGCTCTCACTTGGCATAATTCTGCAAATGCCAATATGCCATCAGGTGCCGCCTGAAACTGATGATTAAGATTACATCCACCGGGCGGCCCATCGATGGACGGCCGAGCCATGTCGCGCACAAGCGGACCATGATAGAAGCCTCAGAAATTCTTCAAAGGTGCTGGCAGTTTTTGAGAAGAGCTGTCGACGAAAGTGCTGAGATAGTGCTTTTCGGTTATTCAGGAAACAATACCCACCTGCATCAAATGATTGCTCAGAAGCGAAGCAGCAAATCAGTCGGAGTCGTTGAGTGGCTAGGTGCCGGGTTTAGAGACGTTCGACAACCATTTTGGGACGAGCAGCTGGGCGGAGAGATAAAGCTGCTTCTCAAAGAGGATGTTTTGATATTCACAGACTAATAGAGCGCCTCAGATGTGGCCCTCGCCAATTTGCGCAGCGGCATTCACACTTCGAATAATCGGAAAATCATGAAGAGCGCTGATAACCAAGGCCAATATGGCGGAGAGGGTGGGATTCGAACCCACGATACCCTTGCAGGTATGCCGCATTTCGAGTGCGGTGCATTCGACCACTCTGCCACCTCTCCGGCGCGCTGTGGTAAGCGGGCCGTTCATAGCCACAGCCATGGCGCCATGCAAGCGTAAAATTCTCTTTTGTCTTGAAAACCATGCGAATTGCGATCCTGGGAATAGGCAGGGTTTCGATATCACGCCGGCTAAGGAGTCCTGGAGTTCGGTAAGCCTCTTTATTCCAAAGTTTCGACCTCCAGCAACAGCACGTCCGCGCGTGGCAATGTGTCTTCCATGCAGTTGAGTAAGCGCCTCCAGGGGCGTTCAAACGCAGTGTCGGAAATCCATGCGGCCTGCGACCCTTTGCCAATTGGCGGGCTCTCTGGCACGTTCATTTGTATTCGGCTATTGTGCCTCTGATTTGAATGAGGTCACGGCATGGAGTGGTCGCTGCCGGCAACGGCAACGCTGACTTTAGTCGGGACCAACTCGATTTTGGTACTCGGATTTTATAGTTGCGGTTGGCGTGTTCGGGAACGATGCTGCCTTGATACGTTTGCTCCAAGGGGATGTCTTTGCACTATGTCAGCGGCGGTGAATGCGGGCGGATCTTTCGGGAGTTTGATTGGGACAACAATCCCCTTGGGCCAAAGGAAGCATGGCCCGTCGAGCTGAAAGTGCTTGTCAACGTCATGCTTGGCTCGCTTCAGCCGATGCTGATGGTTTGGGGGCCGCAGCAGATCACCCTTTATAATGACGGCTATTCGCTCATGTGCGGCAACCGTCATCCGGACGCCTTTGGCAAGCCTTTTCAGGATCTCTGGTTCGACATCTGGGACAAGGTCGAGCCGATCATCAGTGCCGCCTATGCTGGCCAGGGCACCTCGATGGATGACATCGAGTTTACCATGCACCGCAAGGGTTATCCGGAAGAAACGCATTTTGCCTTTTCCTATACGCCGGTTCGCGATCACTCGGGGACGGTGCTCGGCATGTTCTGCGCGTGCTCGGAAATCACCGGCGAGGTGCTGATGCGCCGTGAGCAGAAGCTGCAGCAGGAGCGCCTGCGGCAGGTCTTCGAACTGTCCCCTGGCGGTATCGCCACATTGATCGGTCCCGACCATATCTTTGAGTTTGCCAATGAGGAATGCTATTCCATCATCGGTGCCGGGCGCGAGATCATAGGCAAGCCCATCGCCGAGGCACTGTCGGAAGTGGCGCAGCAGGGGCATATCGAGAAGATCGATGAGGTCTACAGGACGGGTAAACCCTTTGTCGCAAAAGGCCAGTCGATCGAGCTGAACCGCGGGCCGGGCGGTGAAAAGCAGGACCGGTCGATCGATCTGGTCTATCAGCCGATGCGTGATGCCGTGGGGGAGATCTTCGGCATCCTGGTTCAGGCGCAGGATGTGACCGAGCGCCTGGCGGAAGAGCGGCACAAGGAACTGGTGGCGCATGAACTTGGGCATCGCCTGAAGAACCAGTTGGCCATGGTTCAGGCCATCGCATCGCAAACATTGCGATCTGCACCGGATATGAATGTGGCGCGGCAGACGCTCGCCGAGCGCATCAATATCTTGAGCCGCGCCCACGATACTGTGATCCAAGGAGGGCTAGGTTCCTCCACGGTCCGCAATCTCGTCGGGCAGATGCTGGCGGTGCATGATGACCCGAGCGAGCCCCGCTTCGTTGTGGACGGGCCGGAAATCCATGTCGGCTCTCGCCCGGCGCTGTCGCTTTCCCTTATTCTCCATGAGCTTGCCACCAATGCCGTGAAGTATGGGGCGCTCTCGACGCCGACTGGCAAGATCGAGATTTCCTGGCAAGTTGTTGGCGAGAACCGGGAGACCTTCGAATTTACGTGGCAGGAAAAGAGCGGTCCGCCTGTCTGCCAACCGGACCGCGAGGGCGCTGGCTCACGATTGATCAAGGCCGGGGTGTCCGGGGTCTCGAACAGCAAGGTCACGGTTCGTTATGAGCCGAGCGGTCTGCAGTGCAACGTCGTGGCTGATCTGCGCGCATTCCAGCAGGATCACTGAGCGCCGCCAGAGGCCGGCAAGCCTCTGCGGCAGCGCTCTAAAGCCCGTCGCGATCTTTCAGATTTGCTCCTTCGCTCTAGGTCCTTGTTTTGCCGCATGTCGTTATCGCAAAACCGCTGCACACTTTTGCGCGACATGCTTCAGAACTTCAGCCGATAGCGGATATGACCGTCGCTCTTGACGTAGCTGTCATAGAGCGCTTGGGCGCGATGATTGCCTTCATCCGTATGCCAGTAGAGGCGCGACCATCCATTTTCGTGGCAGATGCGGATGAGATCCTCGATGAGGGCGCGGCCGATGCCTTTGCCGCGGATTGTGCCATCGACGAAGAGATCTTCAAGATAACAGTCCGGCGTCTTGGCCCACGTGGATTCATGAAAATGGTGGATGGCGAAGCCTGCGACCGCGCCGTCCAGAACGGCAAGTCGCACTGAAAGCCGCGATGCCGGGTCCTGCAACCGCTCCCAGGTATGGTCGGTCACGTCGTCTGGTAGATCGACCTTGTAGAAGGCGAGGTACGCCTTCCACAGACGGAGCCAATCATCCCGGTCACTGCTGGTGGCATCGCGGATCGTCAGTGTCATTGTCTCTGTCAGGCTCCTGCTTCGTCCAACAGCCGGATCATCTCGTCGCTCAAGCGAAGATTGACCGCGCGTTTGAAGCTCTCCAACTGCGAAAGGCTGGTGGCGCTGGCGATGGGGGCCGTCACAGATGGTTTTGCCAACAGCCAGGCCAGCGCTATATCGGCGTGCCGTGCACCGGTCTCAGCCGCAATCGCATCCATGGCGCCAAGGATGGCAAGCCCACGCGGATCGAGATAATTGGCGACGCGATAGGAGCGCGCAACACCCTCGGTGTCGGCCTTGGTTCGGTATTTGCCGGTCAGGAAACCGGCGGCGAGGCTGTAGTAATTGATGACGCCGATGTCTTCGCGGGCGCAAAGGTCCGCGAGCGGGCCTTCAAACTTGTCGCGGGTATAGAGATTGTATTCCGGCTGAAGAACGTCGAAACGTCCGAGCCCGGTCGCTTCCGCGACATCGAGTGAGGCCTGAAGCTGCTGCGCATTGTAGTTCGAGCAGCCGATGGCTCTGACCTTGCCAGCCTCTTTCAGCCGGGCAAACGCGCCGAGCGTTTCTTCAAGAGGCACGGCATCATCCGGCTTATGGGCGAGATAGAGATCGATATAATCGGTCTGCAGACGACGCAGCGAGTCGTCGACCGACTTGGCAATCCAGTCAGCGCTCAGCCCCGTCTTGCGCTCATTATTGTCAAAGCCGACCTTGGTGATGATTACGGCGTCGTCACGCTTCACGGAGCCGCTCTTCAGCCACTTGCCGATAATCGCTTCGGATTCTCCACCCTGATGGCCGGGTACCCAGGCCGAATACACATCGGCTGTGTCGATGGCATTGAAGCCGGCATCGAAGAAGGCGTCCAGCAGTTGAAAGGAGGTCTTCTCGTCTGCGGTCCAGCCAAAGACGTTGCCACCGAAGACGATAGGCGCGACGGAAAGGCCGGTGCGGCCAAGCGTTCGGTTCTGCATGGAGTTTCTCCTCGATTGTCTCACAAATGGTTTAGCGGTGCTGCCAGGCGATGACTATTGAATTTCCGTGATCCAATCATCTCGCCAAAGAGGTAAACGCCTGTCACGAGGAGAGGTTTCGAAACGCAGTCGGCGGCTTTTCATGATGCTGCTGCCAGATGCGGCGCAGATGACGCGCGGAGGCGAAGCCCGAGCGTTCTGCCACAGCCTCCATATCGAGCCTAGATTGGGAGATGATATCGCGCGCCAGGGTCACCCGGATGAGGTTGACATAGTCCACGACGCTTAACCCCGTCTGCTCTCGAAACAGCCGGGACAGATGTCGCTGGCTGAGATTGGCAATGTCCGCGAGGTGCGCCAGCGTCCAATCCTCTGCCGGATTTGCAACGATGGCATCCTGGGCTCGATGAATGGAGGGGTGAATGTGGTTTCGGCCTGAAAGCCAGGGTGAAATTTGTGGATCGTGGGTCGTGCGGCGCAGATAGACCACCATGATCTGGGCGATGCGGGCGGCGACCTCTGGACTGACGAGGGTCGAGACGAGATGCAGGATGAGGTCTATGCCGGTGGAAATACCAGCGCTTGAAAAGCGCTTGCCGTCCTCGACGAACAGCCTGTTTTCCTGAACGAGGGCAAGTGGCGCAATTCGCTTGAGATCGGCGATGCAATGGGCGTGCGTGGTGCAAGAGTGGCCATCGAACAGCCCGGCCTCTGCGGCAATCAACGCGCCGGAGCAGATGCTGACGATTGTCGTGTCTGGCCTCACCGTTCTCCGCAGCCAGTCGGAAAGGGCGCGCCGTTCTTTGGAGGCCTCCGGCTGCTGCGGGGCCACAGATGAGCTTCCGGAGATCAGGATCATCGCATGGGCGGGCAGCACATCTGGCAGAGGCTCAAGCCCGCAAAGGCCAAGTCCTATCGTCGTCGTCTGGTTTGGCTGCGCTGCGATGTAGCGGCAATCGAAGCGGATTTTCTTCTGTTGCTCATTGGCATAGCGCAGCACTTCCAGAGGCCCGGCAACATCCAGCAGCAGTGTCTGCGGGGGCAGCACCACAAAAACAGGAATGACGTGCGGCGTGTCGCCGGGCCCTTGGCTCATTAGTCAGCCTTCCTCATATCATCGATTGCATCTTTGACGGTGGCAATGCGCGCAAATCGTCCCGAAAGCACGAGTTCGGTGCGCTTGGCAATGTCTGCGGGCGAGAAGACCTCGCCGGAGGCATGCGTCATCGGAAAGGTCAGCGTGGCTTGCGTCACGTAATCGACCTTATAGCCGAGATCGGCGGCATGGCGCGTTGTGGTCTCGCAGCATTGCTCGGTGCGGATGCCGGAGACGATCAGACGATTGATCCCCCGCTGCGTCAGCCAGACGTCAAGCCCGGTGCCGACGAAGGCCGAATGACGGTTCTTCTGGAAGGTGACGCTTGGGTTGATGCTGATTCCTTCGAATGTGCGAATAAAACCGCTTTCGGTCGAAAAGGCCCGGTCTCCATCGACGTGAAAGATTTGCACGACGGGAATGCCTGCGGCTTCTGCTCCATCGATCAACGCCTGTTGGGCTGCGATGAATTTCGTCAGGCCGCTTTCTTCGAAGTAGGAAGTGTGTCGGAAGGATTCCTGGACGTCGATAACCAGAAGCGCAGTGTTGTGGGACATTCTTGTAACTCCAGTGTTCATCTGGATACTGTTTTACACCCGCCATAGAAAGGCGAAATGCGCTCACCGGACGAAAAGAGGACATATCGGGCCATCTTGCTCGTGGTCGAAGAGCCTCGACGGAAGGAAGAAGCGAACGTTAGACTCTCGATGCACACACGTCGCCTAGGGACGTCGCTTCACCGTCCGGGACTTGAGCGAGGCGCGCGCCAGTAGCCGATGAGGGATAGAAGCAGGGCCGCAGCGGAGGCGGCGATTAGGGCCAATGGCCATTGGAGCATAGGATTGCGCAACAATAGCAGCGTGAAGATGCCGTAGCTGACGAGCAACGAGATCAGAGTGATGCTGGTTACGATGAAGCGGCGGGTGCTCGCAATTGCGCCTCTCCGCCGCAGATAGAGAACGGCAAAAGCTGCGGCTAAGAGAGAGCTGAGTGTTTTTCCAAGCAGAACCGGAACGCCAACCTGTGACAGGAGCATCCACGTGACGAAAGCATCAAGTGCCATGCACGTGATCTGAACAGAAATAAAACGAAGAAATGTCACGCCAAACCTCGATCATGAGCAGGCGTCATCATAAGTCCTCAATTGGGCGTTGTCAGCAGTTGCTTACCGAAGCGCGAACGCTCCGACGAAGGCCATGGCGACACCGATGTTCAGCCCTACCAACGTCGCCAAAAGCGTCAGAATCGAAACGCCGCTTGCCGCCATGAGCGCCGCAGCTGCAAAGACTGCCACCACCAGGATGCCGACGCTCGCGACGGCAAATGTCGAACGTGTTGCCGCAGCACTCAAGCCAAGGGCTATTCCCAGAACAAATTCCATGATGCCGCTCCTCCCAAAGCAATCACGACAAGGCATCTTCTCCTCAAAAGCTGCAATGTCTCCTCGATGGCATGCACTTCACGATGTCAAATGTAACACAGCATAACGATTCTGCTAGTTTTTATTCAAACTGTCACAAAGTCCTTACGGTTCCCGAATCGTGGCGCATCGGTTACCATTGGGCATGAGCGATATTTTCAGTCAGCCAGCGCTGAGCAACCTCACCGAATTTTCCGTTTCCGAGCTGTCCGGTTCCATCAAGCGGACGGTGGAGACAGCGTTCGATCAGGTGCGCGTACGTGGTGAGATTTCCGGCTACCGCGGACAGCACACATCCGGTCACGCCTATTTTTCGCTGAAGGACGATCGCGCACGCATCGATGCCGTCATCTGGAAGGGAAGCTTTTCCAAGCTGAAGTTCCGCCCGGAAGAGGGCATGGAAGTGATTGCAACGGGAAAGATCACGACCTTCCCGGGATCGTCGAAGTATCAGATCGTCATCGAAAGCCTGGAACCCGCGGGCGCTGGCGCATTGATGGCCTTGCTGGAGGAGCGTCGCCGAAGGCTGGCTGCGGAAGGTCTGTTCGATCAGGCGCGCAAGCGCCGGCTGCCCTACATGCCGCAGGTCATTGGTGTGGTGACCTCGCCGACAGGTGCCGTCATCCGCGATATCCTGCACCGTATTTCAGATCGTTTTCCAGTTCATGTTCTGGTCTGGCCAGTGAAGGTTCAGGGCGACGGTTCGGGTGAAGAGGTGGCGAACGCCATACGGGGCTTCAACGCTTTGCCTAAGGGCGGCGATATTCCGCGTCCGGATGTGCTGATCGTTGCGCGTGGCGGTGGTAGCCTCGAGGACCTGTGGAGCTTCAATGACGAGATCGTCGTGCGGGCGGCGGCGGAAAGCGCAATTCCGCTGATTTCGGCTGTCGGCCACGAAACCGATACGACCTTGATTGATTACGCCGCGGATGTTCGTGCGCCAACGCCCACAGGGGCTGCGGAAATGGCGGTGCCGGTTCGGGCCGATCTCGAGGCCCAGCTTGCCGGTCTGGCGGCACGTCTATCTGGTTCGACGCGCCGGCATATGGATAATCGCGCCCAGGGACTTCGTGCACTTGTGCGCGCGCTTCCCTCGCTCGACCAGTTGCTGGCGCTTCCCCGCCGTCGGTTCGATGAGGTATCCGTCGGGCTTGGCAGAGGGCTTGAGCTCAACACCATGAACAAGCGCCGTAGCTTCGAGCGCACCGCGTCCGGATTGCGGCCGGATGTTCTCGGCCACGGCCTGCGCCAGCATCGCCAGCGTGTGAATGAGCGCATGCAGCGGGCAGAAGCATTGATCGAGAGACGCCTGCTGCAAGCCAAGGCGCGGGTGTCGTCATCGGACTCGTCCTTGCGCGCCTTGCCGATGCGCCTCTCTGGCCAGTTGGATCGGCAGAAAGAGCGACTATTGGCTTGCGTGCGGCGCGCCGACACCGCCGTTCTCCATCGCATGGCGCAGAATAGATCCGGTCTCGCTGCACATGAACGCATCTTGCAATCGCTTTCCTACAAAAACGTCTTGAAGCGCGGCTATGCGGTCATTCGCGATGAGGAGAACCGGCCACTTACCCGCGCCGCGGCCGTTGCTCCCGGTGCGGTCATTTCGGTGGAGTTTGCCGATGGCGAAGTTTCGGCGGTGGCGGGTGCTGATGCGCCGGCTCTGGCGGATACGTCCTCGGCTCAGGTGCGCAAGAAATCCGTGAAGCCGGTTGCGAGCGACCCGGGAAATCAGGGCAGTCTTTTTTAAAGCGCTCTTCAGTCTCGGAGAACTCGCATGAAGCCCCACCTGACAGTGACCGATCATCCTGCCCCCGAAGACATTGCGGCCATCGGTGCCAATCTTAGCGCGTTCAACGATGCCGATGTCGGCTCTGCCGACAGAGTGCCGCTTGCGGTGATCATTCGTGGCGATGACGGTGTGCTACTTGCCGGCATCAATGGATACACGGGCTGGGGCTGGCTCTACGTACAGTGGCTCTGGGTTCACGAAAGTCTTCGCGGCCAGCAGATGGCAGGCCGCATGTTGGCGGCCGCGGAAGAGGAAGCACGGGCGCGTGGCTGTCACTCCGCCTGGATCGACACCTTCAACCCGGCGGCGGAGAAGTCTTATCGCCGCCAGGGTTACGAGGTGTTCGGGGAGCTGCCGGATTTTCCGATCGGCCGCACCCGGAAGTTTCTGAAGAAGCGACTCTAAACGGTCCTACCCGAAAAATTTCACGCGGCCAGTCGCCCTCCAGTCATCGGTTCGGGTGCGCCGGTTGTGGTCGGGAAGCTGATCGGCATATTGCGCAGCACGCGGACGGCCAGAAAAGCAAAGCATTCGGCTTCTACGGCATCGCCGCGCCAGCCCAGTGTTTCAGCAGGCTGTGCGTCCACTCGCGCCAGCTCTGCCAGCATTTTCATCAACGTCGGATTATGGCGCCCGCCGCCACTGACGAAGAGTCTCTCCGGGCGTTGTGGAAGAAGGTCCAGCGCCCTGCCGACGGCGGAGGCGGTGAAGGCCGTCAGCGTGGCTGCGCCGTCTTCCAGCGAAAGGCCGTCCGCCATACTGGCACCGAAATCGAAGCGGTCCAGCGATTTCGGAAAGCGGGCGGTGAGATAGGGATGTTGTAGCAGCTTCGCCAGTCGCTCTTCGTTGACGTGCCCCGACGCAGCGATCAGGCCGTCACGGTCCATGTCGCCCAGTCCATGCTGCTTGATCCAGTCGTTGATCGGGGCGTTGGCCGGGCCGGTATCAAAGGCAACGACATGGCCCTTGCCATCGCTCCAGGTGACATTGCCAACGCCGCCGAGATTGAGGATGGCAGCACTTCCGTCTTGCGCGACGCCTTTCAACAGCGCCGAGTGGTAGGCGGCAGCAAGCGGGGCACCTTGTCCACCAGCGCGAACATCGGCGCTGCGAAAATCATAGGCGACCTTGGTGCCGAGCAGCTTCGCCATCAATTCGCCATCGCCCAGTTGCCGCGTGGCGCCAAGGCGACCCGGTTGCGGCGCGCGGTGCAGAACCGTCTGCCCGTGGAAGCCGACCACGCCGATATCGGAGAGCGAAAGCCCGGCATCCTTTACGAGGTCTGCCACGGCCGCGGACTGAGCGCGGGTCAGCGCGTCTTCGGCTCGGCCAAAAATCTCCGGCTCCGGTCCTTCGAAATTCCATTTGCGGGCCGCAGCCAGCGTTTCCTCCAGAAGATCGCGAACCGCCTGATCATAGGGTGCGAGCGTGTAGGCGCCGAAGCGCTCGACGCGTTCTCCATCGGTGTGAAGAAGCGCAACGTCGATGTTGCCATCCAGCACGGTTCCCGTCATCAAACCCACGGCCCAGATCGGTTCCATGTCGTCTCTCCTCAATGCGTGTTGATCATATCGCCGATGGCAGCGCGCAGTGCGAAAATGCCGCTATCGACGTGGCGGCTCGGATGCACGCGGTTGGTCAGTAAGGTCCAGGCGCGACCCTTGTCGAAATCGATCCAGAGACCCGTGCCGGTAAAGCCGGTATGACCGATAATGCTATCATTGCAAAGTGCGCCACCGGACCAACCCTCATAGGGGCGTTCCCAGCCGTGGGTGCGTTTGTCGGAAAGCGGTTGGCGCATCAGCCTGACCACGGGATCGCCGTTCTCGTTTCCAATCAACAGCGATTGGGCATAGTCGAGAACGGCATCCACAGTGCCGAACAGTCCCGCATGGCCGGATCCTTGGAGCGCGTAACAATTCTCGTCATGCACCTCGCCGCAGATCATTCGGTTACGCCAGGTGCAGAACTCGGTGGCCGCGGCTTTTTCAGGCGTGCTCTCAAAGGCAAAGCCCGCACCGGCATCCATCTCGCGGATGCGCTTGGCTTCCAACCTCTCGAGAGCGATGCCAAGCAGGATATAATTGATATCCGAATAGGCAGGCTCGCCATGGCGCCATTCGCGCTGAAGGACAAAGGCGCGCAAGCGGGCGGGGTCATCGCCATAGGTGTAGACCGGCTCTACCGCCGGAAACGGGGTCTGGTGGCCGAGGCACTGGCGGAAAGTCACTTTCCGTTCCCAGCAATCGGGGGCGTATTGCCGGAAATCGGGAATGAGCGTCGTAATGGAACTATCGAGATCGATCGCGCCTGAAACTGCCAATTCGAGAATCTTGCGCGTGGTGAAGATGACCTTGGTCAGCGAAGCGAGATCAAACCATGTGTCGAGCATCATCGGGCGCTCGCCACCCACCTTCTGCGCGTGGCCGATCGCTCTTGTCAGTCGCTTGCCCTCACGGTCGACCATGCCGAAGACGCCGCCTGGAATGCGACCGTCCTCCACGGCGTTTTTCAGGAGACCAAACCCACTGTCGAAAGGCGCAAGGAGAGGCGACGATGCTTCGGCCATGGATCTTCCCCCTCAGTTGGCTGCCGCCATTTCAAGCTTCACGCGGTGGTCTGCGCCAAAATGGTCCCAGCGTGAGGGCTGCGGCTCGAAGCCCTCGGGACGCAGCAATGTCGGCAAGGCCTCGGTGTTCAGCTCATACCGCTCGCGCCGCCGTTCCATGGTCGGCACTGCTGCAATCAGCTTCTTGGTATAGCTGTGTTGGGGATTCGACAAGACGGAGCGGGCGTCGCCGATTTCGACGATTTGGCCTGCATAGAGCACGGCCACGCGGTGGGCGATGCGTTCGACCACAGCCATGTCGTGGGAGACGAAGAGATAGGCAAGATCGCGCTCCTTTTGCAGGTCGATCAGAAGATCGAGAACGCGAGCCTGGACGGACACATCGAGCGCCGACACTGCCTCGTCCAGCACGAGAATGGAGGGATCGAGCATCAGCGCGCGGGCGATGCAAAGACGCTGGCGCTGGCCACCGGAAAACTCATGCGGATAGCGGGTGAGGCTATCGGATGGAAGGCCAACGCGATCGAGAAGCGCTGTCATGCGCGACGTGATTGGTGCGTCGATCCGGATGCCCGCTGCAATGACGGGCTCGGCCAAAAGGCTTTGCACATCGAGACGCGGATTGAGCGAAGCATAGGGGTTCTGGAACACCATCTGCATCGGCTTCTGCGCCTTTGTCGACTCGGACGATTGCGTGGTGAAAGAGCCTCGTGTGGTCTTGACCAGACCGAGAAGAGCTCTGGCAGTGGTCGATTTGCCCGATCCGCTTTCTCCGACAACGGCCAGAGTCTCGCCCCGGCATATCTCGAAATCCACAGCTTCCACCGCATGGATTGCGCCGGCGGGTCTGCGTAAGAGCCCCGTCGTCGTGGGGAAGCGTACGGTCAACTCCTTGACCGCAAGTATGGCGGGCTCATACGCGTGTTTCAGTCGCGGCGCGTCGTCGCGGACATGCCGACCGTTGGCAAAATGCGGCACGGCATTCAGCAGGTGTTGTGTGTAGCTGTGCTGCGGACGATCGAGAATATCGTCGGCTTTTCCCTGTTCGACTACCTTTCCAGACTGCATGACGAGCACGCGATCGGCGATGCCGGCAACCAGCCCGAGATCATGGGTGATAAAGATCAGGCCGGTGCCGGTCTCGCGCTGAAGCTCGGCGAGGAGCGCCATGATCTGCGCCTGAACAGACACATCCAGTGCGGTGGTCGGCTCATCGGCAATGAGAAGGCGGGGGGAGGCTGCGAGCGCCATCGCGATCATCACCCGCTGCAGCATTCCGCCCGAAAGCTGGTGCGGGTAGTAGCCGAGGCGTCTCGCCGCATCGGGAATACGCATCCGGTCGAGCGCGCGGAGTGTCTCGGCACGCGCCTCTGTCCCGCCCTTGCCTTGCAGGCGAAAGACTTCCTCGATCTGCTTGCCGATGGTGAGAACCGGATTGAGCGAGGTCATCGGCTCCTGAAAGATCATGCCGATCTCCGACCCTCGGATGCGCTCCATGCGCCCAGTGTCCAGAGTGGCGAGATCCAGCCTCTTTCCATCTGCGAGCGACAGATCGATCCGACCACTGGTGATCCTGCCACCGCTGTAGTCGATGAGGCGGTTGATGGAGAGCGCGGTGACGGATTTTCCCGATCCGCTTTCGCCGACGATCGAAAGCGTTTCGCCCGCATCGAGCGTGAAGGTCACGCCGTCCACGATCGGCTTGATGGCTTTGCCGCGACCAAAGCCGACACTCAGATTTTGAACCGAAAGAAGCTCAGTCATGATGCCACCCGTCGCATGCGCGGATCGAGCAGATCGCGCAACGCATCGCCCAGAAGGTTGAAGCCGAGAATGCCGAGCATGACGGCGAGACCCGGGAAGATCAGCAGCCACGGCGCCATTTCCATCAGGTTGATGCTATCTGCCAGCATCAGGCCGAGCGAGGAGTTCGGCGGCTGTGTACCAAGGCCGAGGAAACTCAAGCCCGATTCGGTGAGAAGCGACCATGCCAATGCCAGTGTTACCTGCACGGTCAGTGGCGCCACAAGATTGAGCATCAGGTGCCGGGTGAGGATGTAGGAGGTAGAACTGCCGAAGGTGCGGGCCGCATCGACGAAATCACGCGCCTTGATCGACAGTGCCGGTCCACGCACGACGCGCGTGAAGATTGGCGTGTAGACGAAGGCGATGGCGAGAATGCTGGTGAAGGTGCCGGGGCCGACGACGGTGATGAACAGCAGGGCAAGCAGGATGGCCGGGAAGGCGAGCAGAATATCCATAAGCCGCATGACCACACCATCCCACAGACGGCCGACCCATGCGGCGGTGAGCCCCAGAATCGTGCCGATCACGGCGGCAATGCCGACAGAGGAAAAGGCGACGAGGAAGGACTGACCGATGCCGATCATCAACCGGCTGAGGACATCGCGCCCGAACATGTCGGTGCCCATCCAGTGAGCGGCAGTTGGTCCCTGCAGGCGGTCGATGCGGAATTGTTGCAGCGGATCGTAGGGCGTCAGGCCAAGCCAGGCGGCAAGCGCCAGCATCAGGTAGGTGAGGACGATGGCTGCGCCGACACAACCACTCGGATGGCGCAAAAGCCGGGAAAGCAGGGAGGTCATGACCGGCTCCCCAAGCGAATGCGCGGATCGAGCGCGACATAGGCGAGATCGACGATGAGGTTGACGATCATGAAGTTCAACGCGACGAACAACACCGCACCCTGCACCAGCGCGTAGTCGCGTTGCAGGATGGCTTCCAGCGTCATGCGCCCAAGGCCGGGAAGTGCAAAGATTTGCTCGACCAGCACCGCGCCGCCAAGCAGATAGCCGAACTCGACACCGCAGAGCGTGATGACCGGTATGAGAGCGTTGGGCAGGGCATGCCGCCAGATGACGTTGCGGCGCGCGACACCCTTGCTGCGCGCGGTCCGCACATAGTCATCGCTCAAGACATCCAGCATCGCCGAACGGGAAATGCGCGTGACGGAGGCGGTGAAGGACAGTCCAAGCGTCAGCGCCGGGAAAAACAGCTGCGAGATATTCGCGATCGGATCCTGCGTGAAGGGCACGTAATCGCCCATGGCTGGCAGAATGCCGAAGCCTGCCGAGAGGATGTAGATGATGCCGAGGCCGAAGACGAAGCTTGGCGTGGATTGCCCGATCATGGCGAAGATCCGGACGCTGAGATCAGAGCCGCGGCCAGCGCGCGTTGCCGCGAAGACGCCGAGCGGCAGGCCGAGAAGAAGAGCGATCACCACGGAGAAGCAGGCGAGCTCCAGCGTCAGAGGGAAACGCTGGAGAATGACCTCGAGAACCGGCTTGCCATAGGTGACCGAGAGACCAAGATTTCCTGTGATGACGCCGGAAAGCCAGCGGCCATACTGGACGAGCCAACCCTGATCGATACCGAAATAGGCCGATAGCGCCTGCTTCTGCTCCGGCGTCAACAACCCGGCCTCGGTGCCGAGCATGGCGGTGATGGAGTCACCGGGAACGAGGCGGATGGCGACGAACACCAGAACGGAGACACCCAGCATCACCAGCGGGAATGTCACAAGACGTCGTAGCAGATAGGTCATGTTGTCATCCGCCTCATGCACGCATTACTTAACGGTGACCTTGGAAAGGCCGAAGAGAGAGCCATCCGGGGTTGCCACGAAGTTTTCGACATTCTGCTGCTGCGCCGTGTAGGAATAGCCGGTGTAGAGCCAGATCCATGGCGAGACTTCGGCGAGATGCTTATCGAAAGCGGCGAAGATTTCCTTGCGCTTGGCGACATCGGTTTCGACACGACCCTTCTGCATCAGGTCGTCCAGCGTGTCGTCGATATAGTGGGCGACCTTCTGCAGGTTGCCGGCTTTCGTCCAGTAGCGGTTATACATGGTGTAGGGATCGGCCCGGCCACCATTCAGCGCAATGGCCATGTCAAAATCGCCCTTGAGCCAAGTGTCGACATAGACATTGAGTTCCATCATCTTGATATCGAGATTGATGCCGATTTCCTTCAACTGCGACTGAATAACCTGAGCTTCGGCAGCCGCGGTCGGCGGTTCGCCGGTTGCGGCAATCACGGTTGCGGAGAAGCCATCCTTCAGCCCGGCATCGGCCATCAGCTTTTTGGCTTTTTCCAGATCCTTCTTGTAGCAGAAGAGGCTGTTCGGATCCGATCGATAGAGCGGCATGGTCAGCGGTCCGGTGACTTCGCCTTCGCCGAGCAGAGCCGTATCGAGAACATCCTGGCGATCGATAGCGCAGGAGATTGCCTGCCGCACCGCAAGCTCCGTCATCGGCTTGCGCGACGCGTTCAATTGCAGCGCGTGATAGGAGAGAACCGGCTTGCGGTTCAGCGTCAGCCCGGCAACCTTAGGCACAAGCGTTGCGACCAGAGGGTCGTTCAACAGGGCGAAATCGACCTTCTTGGCACGTAGTGCCGCAAGAATGGCGTTCTCATCCGGCAACACGCTGATGTCGATGCCATCGACACCCACCTTGCCGCCAGCCCACTCGGCATTGGCTTTGAGCACTTCCTTCTGGTTCGGCTCCCAGCTTTCCAGCTTGAACGGGCCGCTGCCAACGGCAGCCGTACCGATCTTGCCCGAGGTGATTTCGGAAGCAGGAACGATCGCCGCATTGATGCTGCCCATAGCGGTCAAAAGCGGAACATCAGGCTGCGACAGGTTGAAGACCACCGTCGCTGCGTCCGGCGTATCGATGCTGGCAATCGAAAGATAATTCGCGCGTGCCGCAGCACCCGTCGCCTGGTCGAGAATGCGCTCGAAGGAAGCCTTCACGTCGGCGGAGGTGACGGCAGCACCATCGTGAAACTTGGCGGCCGGGTCCAGCTTGAAGGTCAGCGTCTTGGCGTCGGGCGAGAAGGTCCATTCTTTCGCAAGTGCTGGCACGACCTTGAGATCGCCATCCAGGCGGACCAGAGGTTCATAGATCAGTTCGAGCAGGCGGATGGAGGAAAAGGCCGTCTGCTTGTGCGGGTCAAGGCCCGTGGCATCCTGCGCCCATGCCATCTTCAAGGTGGCTGCGAAACCGGGTGCGGCGGTAGCCGTCAGCAGGCTTCCGGCGATTGCCGCACAAGCCAGCCATTTTCGAGCGATCATCGTCATGCTTATTCTCCCTCTGGTTGGCTGATCCCGTCTCTTTTTCGAACGCCGGGTATGCAGCACGTCTCGCGTTCAATCGGTTTTTTCAGTCAGTGCCTTGCGTAAAAAGCCATCATGACGAACCAGTGCCGCCTCGGCCTCGTCCCGGTTCAGCCCGCTCAGGATCATCAGGATGGCGAGCTTCACATTGTTGCCGCTCACCGTCAGTTGATCTTCTGCAATTTCCGCCGAGCACCCGGTTGCTTCCATGATGATGCGGATGGCGCGGGCGCGAAGCTTCTGATTGCTGATGGTCAGATCGACCATCAGGTTCTCATAGGTCTTGCCGATACGGATCATGCTGGCGGTTGTCAGCATGTTCAAGACGAGCTTCTGGGCCGTGCCGGATTTCAACCGTGTCGAGCCTGTGACCACTTCCGGCCCGACGACCGGCGAGATGGCGATATCGGCGATGTCGGCCAGCGTTGAGTGCGGGTTGCAGGTCAAAGACACGGTCTTTGCGCCAATGGATTGCGCATAGGTCAGCGCGCCGACAACATACGGGGTGCGTCCGCTCACCGCGATGCCGACCACCACATCGTCGGCCGAGAGATTGATCTCCGCAAGATTGCGCTTGCCTTCCTCCACATCATCTTCGGCGCCTTCCACCGCATGCAGAATGGCGCGTGGACCACCGGCAATCAGGCCGACAACCATGCCTTCGGGCACGGAAAAGGTGGGAGGGCATTCGGAGGCATCAAGGACGCCAAGACGCGCGCTGGTGCCCGCGCCGATGTAAATCAAGCGTCCACCGCTGCGGAAGGCGCGAACGATCGCCTCCACGGCCTCTGCAATCTGCGGAATGACTTTGGCGACTGCCTCTGGCACGAGCGCGTCGTCCCGGTTCATAACCCGCAGGATCTCTTCTGTTGGCAGCAGGTCGATCGACATGGAATTTGGATTGCGAGCCTCAGAAACCAGCTGCTCAAGTTCCGCCATCAGGTGCAGGTGCGACATGGATCCTCACTCGATTTTTTAACAGACTACGATCGTATATTCCGTCTGTCAATTAATATTGGAATATATTATTCCTTTCTTTGCGGCACGATATCCGCTCGGGTTACTTTCAGGACGACAGGCGTTTTGCCAGGATGATCGCACCAGCGACGGCGTCGCCATCTGCGGGCTTCAACCGTTTCCGCACGTCGGGCGCAAGCCACGGCTCAAGCGGTCCGGAGAGGCCACCGAGCAGTGTAACGGCTGGTGCGCCATACTCGATCAGGCGGCGAACCAGTCCATCGATATGGCCGGCGCCGGATTGGACGATCTGGCGGGCGGCAGGGTCTCCCTGATCGGCATGACGCAAGACCAGGGGAGCGAGCGTCGCGTAATCCGTGGCGGTTGCCTTGTCCATCCAGCCGACGATGTTGGCGGGCAGGTTATCAAAGCGGTTGAGAACCTCGGACAGCAAAGCGGTTCTTTCCCGGCGTCCGTCGAAGGCGAGAAGGGCGGATTGGATTGCCTTCAATCCCATATCCGCACCGCTGCCTTCATCGGAGATCGGAAAGCCGTAGCCGCCGGCGCGTTTTTCCTCGCCACCGACCAGTGCCAGCCCGATCGAGCCGGTGCCGGCAATGACGATGCCGCCATCGTGACCGGAATGCGCGCCGAGACAGGCGGCGGCACCGTCGGAGGTGAAGCAAATATTGCCGAAAGGATGGGGCAGGGCTTCCAATTGTTCGCGCGAGCCCGCACGCGTCAGCCCGGCAATGCCGATGCCTGCCACGACATTCGGGGCGTTGGAAGGATCAAGGCCGGCCTCTTCGGCGGCACCCGTCCAGGCTCGCAGAACCGATGCCCAGGCATTGGGTACCCCGAGGCGCGTCGTGGCCGGGCCGGACAATCCTTGCCCGACGACGTGACCACCTTCGTCAACGATCCTCGCGCGGCAGCCCGTGCCGCCGCCATCGACGCCGAGATACAGTGTCTGGTCGATACGTGGCTTCGTCATAGCGACACGCGACGAATGTTGGCGCCGCATTGGGCCAGCTTGCGGTCCAGTTGCTCGTAACCGCGATCAAGATGATAGACGCGCTTGATGATGGTTTCACCTTGCGCTGCAAGCGCCGCCAGCACGAGGCACACGGATGCGCGCAGATCGGTCGCCATCACCGGTGCACCCTTGAGAGATGGCTGCCCCCGGACTGTGGCGACCGAGCCGTTGAGCGCAATATTGGCACCGAGCCGCGAGAGTTCCGGCACATGCATGAAGCGGTTCTCGAATATGGTCTCGCGGATGACGCTGGCACCCTCGGCAATCGAGGCCATTGCCATGAATTGTGCCTGCAAATCCGTCGGGAAGCCCGGGTAGGGTTCGGTGGTGAAATCGGCAGGCTTGATCCGCCCATGACCTTCGACCACGACGCCGCGATCTCCGGGCCAGACGGTGGCGCCCATGCTTTCCAGCACCTGCAGAACCGATGAGAGATGTTCCATCCGGGCGTTGACGAGTTCGATGCGCCCGCCGGTGATCATCGCCGCTGCCGCATAGGTGCCAGCCTCGACGCGGTCTGCGATGGCGTGATGGCTTGCGGCGCGCCAAGTCGTGCTGCCCTTGACCAGAAGCCGGTGCGTGCCAGCGCCTTCAATCTCCGCGCCCATGGAAGAAAGGCAGGCGACGAGATCGACCACTTCCGGTTCGCGCGCGGCATTGAGGATTTCCGTTTCGCCGTTCGCACAGCACGCCGCCATCAACGCCGTTTCGCTGGCACCAACGGAAGGGCCGGGCAGAACGACGCGCGCACCTTTCAATCCGTGAGGGGCGTTTGCGACGATATAGCCTCCTTCCACGGCAATCGCCGCGCCAAGGGCCGACAGAACCTTGAGATGCATATCGACCGGGCGCGCGCCGATGGCGCAGCCGCCGGGCAGCGATACCCGCGCCGAGCCGAAGCGGGCAAGCAGCGGCGCCAGCACCAGGATCGAGGCGCGCATCTTGCGCACGGTCTCGTAGTCGACTTCGCCCGGCGTTACATTCTGCGCGTTGATGACGGTGCCGCCAGCGTTCCGCTGAACCTCCGCGCCGTAGAGCGAGATGATTCGCAGCATGTTGTCGACATCCGATACCTTGGGCAGGTTCGTCAGCTCGAGCGGATGCGGAGAAAGGAGGGCGGCAGCAATTTGCGGCAGTGCCGCGTTCTTGGCGCCCGCAATCGGAACCGCGCCATCAAGCCTCGTTCCGCCGGTGATATGCAGCTCATCCATAAAAGACCTTCCGGGTCAAAACTGATGCTGAAATCTGGATAGCCAATCATAAGATAAGCGCTATAATATTCCAGAGAATTTTTGATTTACGAATATCTTATTCCGATCGAGGGAGCGCCATGTCCGTCTTGAAGGTCATCCAGGCGAAGTTGGAATTCATGACGGATGCCGAGCGCCAGATCGGCCAGTTCATCGTCGATGATCCCGATCGTATGGTGCAGCTTTCGTCTGCCGAACTCGCTGCAGCAACCGGCCGCAGCCAATCCAGTGTCGTAAAGTTTTCGCAGAAGATCGGCTATGACGGCTATCAGCAGCTAAAACTCGCCGTGACCAAGGCCAAGGCGCAGGAATGGCGTGTTCCGTCCGGCATGATCCACGGGACGATCGATGCGGGCGATAACTTCGTCACCATCCAGCAGAAGCTGGTTGCGAGTAAGGTCTCCGCCATGCAACAGACGATGGAGGTGAATGCCGAAGACGCGGTCACCGCGGCGGTCTCTGCACTGGCGTCGGCAAGGCGCATCCATCTCGCCGGCATCGGCGCTTCTTCGCTCGTTGCCCGCGACTTTTCCTACAAGCTTTTGAAGCTCGGACTGGTGGCGCTGATGGATCGCGATCCGCATGTGCAGATGGCCAATGCCGCCTCGCTCAACAATCGCGATGTGCTCTTCGCCATCTCTCACTCCGGCAGTACCAACGAGACGATCAGGCTGGCGGAACTGGCGAAAAAGGGCGGCGCCACGGTCGTCACCCTGACGGGTCTTCATGGCAATCGTCTGAGCCAGATCGCCGATATCACGCTTCATACGGTGGCGGATGAGGAGCGTGTGCGCTCTTCCGCCATCACCTCGCGCGATGCGCAGCTTGCCATCTGCGATCTGGTCTTCCTGCTGTTGATCGCTAAAATTCCCGGCGCCAATGACGCCATTCATGCCAGCGAGGCCGCGGTCTCCGTTCTCAAGTCTTGACCGTGGCTACTTGATCGCGCCTGCCGTCATGCCGTTGATGAACTGCCGCGATAGCGCAATGTAGAGAATGATGATCGGCAGTGCCGACAGCGTCAGCCCGGAAAACAGCACGCCCCAATCCGTACCGAACTCACCCATGAAGGCGGTCAGTCCCTGTGGCAGGGTCTTCAGATTGTTGTTCTGAATGAAGATCAGCGGGAAGAAGAAGTCGTTCCAGATCGGCACCACGTTCTGGATCGCGGCAATCACCATGGCCGGGCGCACCAATGGCAGCATGATGGACCACATGATGCGCGCTTCATTGGCGCCATCCATGCGGGCAGCATCCTCCAACTCGTTCGGCAGGCTGCGGATGAAGCCGGTGAGGATGAAGACGGTCGTCGGCAGCCCGGTGGCGACATAGATGAAGATCAGCGACAGCCGCGAGTCGATCAGACCGAAATCCCGCATCTGGATAAAGAGCGGAATGATGGCGAGTTTCAGCGGCAAGGTCAGCCCCGCCAGAAAGAACAAAAGAATGAAGCCGGAGCCTCGGAACTCGTAACGGGCGATGGCATAGGCCGCCATCGTGCCCAGGATGAGGATGAGCGCAATCGAGCTTGCCGTGACGATGAGCGAATTGCTCATATAGAGCAGGAAGTCCGTCTCGTTCCACACCCGAAGTAGGCTTTTGACATTGGTGAAATCGGGAATGGAGAAGGGGGACTGGAAGATCTGTGCGTTGGTCTTGAAGGCGGAAAAGAACATGATGACGATCGGCGTCAGCATGACGATGCTGTTGCCGATGAGCAGGATCTGGATCAGGCCATCCCAGCCATAGGTGCGGAAGCTGCCGCGGTCGATCCCTTTCCTCATAGCTGGATCTCCCGTCTGCGCAGTCTGACTGTAATGACGCTGGAGACCACGGCGATGAACAGGAAGATCAGCACCGCAAGCGCGCTACCGGGCCCGAAGTTCTCGGCAGACGCGGACATGCTGCCGAAGGCGGTGCGGTAGAAATAAAGCCCGAGCACATCCGTTGCCTCATGCGGATTGCCGTCCACACCGGCCATGATGAAGGGCAGCTCAAACCAGTTGAAGGCACCGACGAAGAGCAGGGTGAAGACGACGGTCGCCGAAGGGGCTACCAGCGGCCAGACGATCTTGCTCATCTTCACCCATTCGCTTTCGGTCTCCATGCGTACGGCATCGAGAATTTCCGAGGGTATGCGCTGCATCCCCGCGAGGAAGACCAGTGTCGGAAAGCCGACCATGTGCCATGCATTGGCAACGATAATCGCCATCAAGGCGGTTGAATCCTGGCCGAGCCAGGGCTGTGCCAGGCTGCCAAGCCCAACGGCCCTGAGACTCGCATTCACTGCGCCGAAGAGGGGATGGTAGAAGAGCTTCCACAGAAGGCCAACGATGACGGTGGAAAGCACCACCGGTAGAAAAACGGCAATACGGTGGAAGCGCTTGCCCCAGAGTTCCCGCCAGAGGCAGTAGGCCAGGATGAAGCCGACGCCGTTTTGAAGCACCATCAGCGCAAAGAAGACAAAGATATTGTGCTTGAAGGCGTTGATCGTGCGTTCGGAGAATGGGTACTCGAAGAGCACGCGGTGGAAATTATCGAACCAGACGAAGTCGCCACGGACCAGGCCTCGCCACTCATAGAACGCATATGCGAAGGCCGACAGGATCGGGTAGACGAGAAACAGGCACATGAAGGCGATCGGAGGGACCACAAGGGCCGCAATCCAAAGTCTTCTGCCTGTCAACTTGCTGGACATCATCGAACCTATCCCAACGGCCATCGATCGGTGGAGTGGGCCGCTCCGTGGAGGAGCGGCCGGCGAGAGCATCGGCGGCAAAGGCGGTTCACCGGCGTGCTCTCGAACCGTGCGAAACGTCACAGGCCAAACCGTTCTCAGTCTGGCTGTGACGCCCGGTCATTTCTTGAACGGCGCGTACCACGCTGCGAGACCATCGGTCATCGACTTTCCAACCTCGGCTGGCGTCGCCTGTCCGTTCAGCATCTTCGAAACGCCCGCCTGGATGAGGTTCGAGCCCGTCGGTTCGCCGTAGCGGAAGTTCACGAGCGTCATATAGGGGATCGAGTCCTTGTTGAGCGCGGCGACTTCGGCCAGCAGAGGATTATCGAAGGTGACGCCTGGAACGGCAGAAACGTTGTTCAGCCCGTTGGCGAAGGCCTGTCCGAAGTCCTTGCTGGAAACGTAGTTGAGGAACTTCAGCACCGCTTGCGGGTCTTTCGGCTTGGCATTGCCGCCGAAGCCGGAATCATAGAAGAGGCCAACCAATTTCTCATCCTCTGCCTTCAGGCCGGGGGCGGCGAAGACACCCATCTTCAGATCCGGATTCTGTTTGGCGAAGTTGGCAAGCTCGAAGGAGCCACCGGCAAACATGCCGGCCATGCCGGACGTAAACAATTGCTGCGCGGAAGCGTAGTCGAGACCGACAAAGCCATCGGGAAAGTACTGGGAGATTTCCTTGAGCTTGGTCAGAGCTTCGACATAGCGCTTGTCGTTAAAATCGGTCTTGCCCGCCATCAGGTCGGCGTAGAAAGCCTTGCCCATGATCGACGACGTGAGGGCGGAAACGATGGTCTCGTTCTGCCAGCCGGTTGCCGTGCCATTGGCAAAGGGCATTACGCCCGCCGCCTTCAGCTTCTCGCAAGCCGCAATGAACTCGTCCCAGCTTTTCGGCTCGGTGATGCCGTTCTTCTCGAAAATCTCGGTGTTGTAGATGACGAGCATGGTCTGGCTCGCGGCCGGAACGGCATAGAGTGTCTTGTCCGAGCGCATCGTTGCGGAGGCAAGAGCCGGTTCCGAGAAGCCCTTCAGTGCCGGGATCTTCGTATCGTCCAGCGGCATCAGGTAGCCAGCACCCGCCAGGCTTTCAATGCCGCCATAGGTGCGGGTCATCATCAGATCAGGACCCTTGCCACCTGCAAGCGCGGTGGAAAGGACGGTGTTGTAGCTCGTTGCTTCGAAGGCCTCGAACTTTACCGTGATGTCCGGGTTGGCCTTGTTGAAATCGGCGAAGAACTTTTCATATTCGGCCTTGTCTTCCTGGCGCCAGGTCCAGAAAGTCAGGTCTGCTGCGAAGGTTGCGCTGGCCGACAGGATGGTGCTGCAGGCAATCGCCGCTCCCAGTAAAAATCGTTTCATCTGTTCCTCTCCTTCTTTTTTGGTTTACGCGATTTAGTCGATCACACCGCAAGTCGTTGCGCTGTTTCACGGCTGAAGTAATGGACTTTCTCAGGCTCGACGCTGATGGTGACCGGGGTGTCAGGCGCATATTGCGTATCCGGCCCGCACCGTACCGAGACAGGTGCGCCATCCCCCATCCGCACATAAACGTAGGCGCTATCGCCGAGATATTCGGTGTATACGACCTTCGCAGCAAAACCGTTCTGGCGCGTGCCTGGCGAAATCGACATGCCGTCCGGCCGCACACCCATCAACAGCTCTCGCTCTGGCGACGACGGCAGACGGGGCAATGAGATTTGGCCGATGCCGGGTGCAGTGAGCCGGTCGCCCTCCCGCTCGACAGTCAGCATCGCCATGCGTGGCGAGCCGATGAAGTTGGCAACAAAGACGTTGGCTGGCATCTCGTAAAGCTCACGCGGCGAACCGAACTGTTCGATCCGGCCACCATTCATCACTACGATCCGGTCGGCAAGCGTCATGGCCTCGACCTGGTCGTGGGTCACATAGATCGTCGTTCCACCAATCTCCCGGTGCAGACGAGCAATCTCAAGCCGCACCTCGGAGCGGAGTGCAGCATCGAGGTTGGAAAGCGGTTCGTCCAACAAGAGAAGTTGCGGCTTGCGCACCAGCGCACGGCCGATGGCAACGCGCTGTCGCTGTCCGCCTGACAATTCGCGCGGCTTGCGCTCCAGCAGGGCTTCCAACCGCAACATGCGGGTGGCTTCGCCGATACGCGCTTCGACTTCCGCTTTGCTGAGGCCCATCAGCCGCGCACCGAAGGCCATATTCTCATAGACATTCATATGCGGGTAAAGCGCATAGGACTGGAACACCATGGCGATCCCACGTCGTGATGGCGCGATCTCGTTCATGCGCTTGTCATTCAGCCGAAATTCTCCATCGGTGATCGGATCGAGACCGGCGATCAGGCGAAGAAGGGTCGATTTTCCGCAACCGGACGGCCCGACAAAGACGATCAGTTCGCGGTCCTTCACATCGAGATCGATGCCATGGAGAACCTCGACGGACTTGAAACGTTTCTTGATGCCGCGCAGTGACAGTTGAGCCAAGGTCAGACCTCCATTTCGCTCAGGACGTGCCGCTTGGCGGCGTATCGGCGATCGCTTCGTCTATCGCCGCGATCGTCTTGGCCGCATCCATATGGTGAATGCTGTGCCAGCCGAGCCTGCGCGATGTCTCGATATTTTCCAGCGTGTCGTCGATAAAGACGATCTGCTCGGGCGAAACATGTTCGCGGTGCTGGACCGCCAGGTAAATCTCCTCGCCGGGCTTCTCCATGCCCATCTCATGGGAGAGGTAGCAGGCATCGAAAAGATCGGCTCCGAGCATGGTTTCGATGATGTGGCGCCAATGAATGGCCTGCGTGTTCGACAGACAGACAACGCGATGGCTGGATTTCAGGGTGCGGGCGTAATCCACCATTCCGGTGAAAACGCCTTCGAGGAGTGCAGTTTCCGCTTGCACCACCTGTTCAGCGGTCAGCCCGTAAATCTCGGATGCGCGAGCCAGATAGTCATCTTCGCCGATCTGTCCCAGGCGAAACTGCATGTTGAGGCGAAGCAGGTCCGAATTCGCTTGAGCGGTCGACGACCAGAGCCCACCCGCTTTAAGCGCAGCGCGGCGCCTCTCGATATTCAGTTCGATGAAGACTCCGCCGACATCGAAGACGATAAGCTTGTCGTCGCTGTGTCTATCCGGCTTGACCACCACATATTCTCCGCAGGAACAACCCTATAATGCGAAGGAAAAACGCGCTACGCCCTTCTACGGGCTCCACATTGGCAAAAGCAGCGGGAATTATCAATTCCTAATTTCGTTAAAAATCAGAATAAAATATTTTTTGATTGATGGCCGGAAACGGCATCGCCGGCAGTGGGTAGTATCCATGCCGGCGATGCAGGTGATCAGTCCCTCGGGTTGAGAGCTATTGGTCGAATATCCCTGTCTGGGACGCCACCTTGCGATAGGCCGCACCCGCCGTGAAGCCGCCGTCAATGACAAAGTCTTCTCCGGTAATGAAGCTTGAGGCGTCAGACGCCAGGAAGAGGACGAGTTCGGCGATCTCCTCCGGCTTGCCGCTGCGCTTCATCGGCGTCATGTCGATCATCGGTTTCAGGTGAGGGCTGTTGGCGTTCAGACCCGTAACGACGAGGCCGGGGCAGACCGCATTGACGCGGATGGCTTTAGGCGTCAACTCCATGGCAGCGCTGCGGGTAAGCCCGCGCAGGCCCCATTTGCTTGCCGTATAGGCGGGATCATAATGGCCGGAAAAGCCACTGTTGGATGAGATGTTGATGATGGATCCGCCGCCGGATTTCACCATCAATTCCGTCACCGCCTGAATGCCGAGGAAGGCGCCTGTGAGGTTGACCTTCAGCACGCGCTCCCACGCTTCCAGGCTGGTGGTTTCGACGATGGTGCGGTTGATGATGCCGGCATTGTTGACGAGGATATCGATGCGGCCTTTCCACTCGGTTGCAAGCGCAACAACGCCTGCCCAACTGGTTGGGTCTGTCACGTCGAGATAGATGAAGCGGGCCTCGCGGCCTTCCCTCTGTAGGGCTTCCGCGAGCGCACGACCTTCGTCCGCCAGCACATCGGCGATTATGACGGCGGCACCCTTGGAGGCGAACAGGCGGGCTTCAGCCTCGCCCTGTCCGCGCGCGCCACCGGTGATGATGGCAAGACGTCCTGAAAGATCGGTCATGGGCTCAGTCCCTCGCTTCTACGGTTTGCTGCCGCTGCTCACCCAGACCCTCGATCCCGAGCGTCATGATTTGCCCCGGTTTCAGGAAGACAGGTTCCGGCTTGATACCCATGCCCACACCCGGCGGCGTGCCGGTGGCGATCACGTCGCCGGGCTCAAGCGTCATGAACTGGCTGATATAGCTGACGAGATGCGCGACGCCGAAGATCATCGTATTCGTGTTGCCGGTCTGCCGGCGCACGCCGTCCACATCCAGCCACAGCGCGAGGTTTTGAGGGTCGGCTACCTCGTCGCGCGTGACCAGCCAAGGGCCTGTCGGGCCAAACGTGTCGTGGCTCTTGCCCTTGGTCCACTGGCCGCCGCGCTCGGACTGGAAGGCGCGCTCGGACACATCATTGACCACGCAATAACCTGCGACATGGTTCAGCGCATCCGCTTCGCTGACATATTTCGCCCGCGTGCCGATGACGACACCAAGCTCGACCTCCCAATCGGCCTTCTTCGATCCGCGCGGAATTTCGACCTCGTCATTCGGGCCGACCACGGCTGAAGTCGCCTTCATGAACAGGATCGGCTCCTCGGGCGGTGCCTTGCCGGTTTCTTTCGCGTGGTCGGCATAGTTGAGACCGACGCAGATGAACTTGCCCGGACGCGGCACGCAGGCACCAATGCGCTCGACCGACACTTGCGGCAGCGTCGCGAGCTCAATGGCCGCAAGCCGCGCAAGTCCGGCGTCGGAGAGCACCTCGCCGGTAAAGTCGGCGATGACGCCGGAAAGGTCACGTATAGTTCCATCCTTGGCGACGATGGCGGGCTTTTCAGCGCCTGCCGGGCCGTATCGCAGCAGTTTCATCAGGCTCTCCTGAAACCTTCGAGAACGGAATCGTCCACATCCGGCAGGTTGACGACGATGTTGTCCGGCGTGCGGGTGGTCAGCCACACCAGCTCTTCCGTCGTCGACATGTTGACCTCGATATGCGGCCAGTTCGGCGGCACGAAGATAAAGTCGCCTTCCTCCATGTCGAGATACTCTTTCCAGTTCTCGCCGAAATAGATGCGCGCCTTTCCCTTCAGCACATAACCGCCAGTCTCCGCTTCGCCATGATGGTGCGGATAGGAGCGATAACCCGGCTCATTGGAGACCTTGCCGAACCAGATCTTGGTGGCTGGCGTGTGCTGCGGGCTGACACCTGAAATGCGCACGCAGCCGCCGGATTGGCCAGTGCCAGTGTCTTCCTGGCCCTTGCGGGTGATGAAGGGTCTGATGGTGCTGGTCATGGAATCTCTCCTCCTCTGCAGATTTCAATCAATCGGGAACGACGGCCAGCGCCTGGATTTCGATCTTGGCGCGGTCTTCCATCAAGGACACCACCTGGACTGCCGCCATCGGCGGAAAGTGACGACCGATGATCTCGCGGTAGATCGCGCCGATTTCCTTCATGCGTGATTTGTAGGAGACGCGATCGGTGAAGTACCAGGTCATCTGGATCAGATGCTCAGGCTTCGCATCCGCTGCCTTCAGCACGCTGACGATGTTGATCAGCGTCTGGCGCACCTGTTCGACGAAGTCGTCCGAGTGAAACTGGCAATGCTCGTCCCAACCGATCTGACCGCCGACCTGTACGATGCGACCGCGCGCGCTGATCCCGTTTGAGTAACCGATCGGCTTTGCCCAGCCGTCCGGCTGGATGATTTCATGCATCATGTCTTGGCTCCAGATAACGTGTGAGACCTGCCCGCACGTCGTCAGGCCAGGGATGGGATTTGTGGTCTTCAAGCGAGGTCATCACGATCCTCTGCTTGACCGACCAGATGATGTCGCCACGGACGGTGACGATGGTTTCGAGATCGAGCGAGGCCCGGCCGATCGAGCGCACATGCACGGCGAAGTCGAGCGTGTCGCCATAGACGGCGGGCTTCTTGAACTCGAGGTTCATGGTCACCGTCGGCAGTCCGAGCTTGCGCTCGAACATCAGTTCCTTCCAGGTGACGCCGAAGGAAGCGAACATCGCCTCGTTCACGTCAACGAGCATGGAGAGATAGGCCGGATGATAGGCAATCCCTGTGAGGTCGCAGTCGCCAAAGCGCATGGGTTTGGAATGGGTAAAGGGCATTTTCGTCTTGAACTCCGTTTAGCCTGCCATGACCTCACCGCCGGCAATCGCGATTGCCTGGCCGGTCACGGAACCCGCTGAAGGTGAGGCGAGCCACAGCGTGGTGTCCGCGACTTCCTGCGGCTGGATCAACCGGCCTTGCGGGTTGGACCTTGTGAATTCCGCCAGCGCATCCTCGCGGCTGCGCCCGGTCTTCTGCATGATGGTGTCGAGCGACTGCTGGATGATCGGCGTATCGGTAAAGCCGGGGCAGACGGCATTGACCGTTACGCCCTTCTTCGCCAGTTCCAGCGCCAGAGCCCGCGTCAGGCCGATCACGCCGTGCTTGGCCGCGCAGTAGGCGGAAACATAGGAATAGCCCGTTAGCCCCGCCGTCGAGGCGATGTTGATGATGCGCGCTCCCTCACCATGGGCCTTAAGGTCAGGCAGCACGGCTTGGGTAACATTGAACACGCCTGTCAGATCGACCGAAAGAACATGGCTCCACATATCGGCGGATGTCTTTTCGAAGGGCGCGCTTGGCGCTTCACCGGCATTGTTGACGATAATGGAGACGGTCCCGAAGGCGCTGCGGCCCTTCTCCAGACCAGCGGCAATCGCCTCCGGCTTCGTCACGTCGAAACCGTCGAGGACCAAGGCCTGGCTTCCGATCTCGGCAGCCACCGCTTCCAGCGGCTCGCGGCGGCGACCGGCGAGCGTCACATTGGCCCCGGCCATCGCCAGCGTGCGGGCGATGGCAGCACCGATGCCGCTTCCGGCACCGGTGACGAGCGCGTGCCGTCCTTCAAGGGGAAGAGCATCTAGCATGGCGCTCTCACTTGCCCGCGGTGGCGCGTTCGAGGTTCGCCTCATACTGGAACTTGCCGGACATATATTGTTTCGGCCAGGGCACGTTTTTCAGGCCGATCTTCGCCGCCTCGTGCAAGGCCCACGCAGGATCGGCCAGATGAGGACGCGCCACGGCGCAGAGATCGGCACGGCCTGCGGAGATGATCGAATTGGCGTGGTCTGCCTCGGAAATGGCGCCGACGGCAATGGTTGGAATACCGATCTCGTTGCGGATCTTGTCGGAGAAGGGCGTCTGGAACAGGCGTCCATAGACCGGCTTTTCCTCTTTCCAGACCTGGCCTGATGAGCAGTCGATCAGGTCTGCGCCTGCGTCCTTGAACATCCTGGCGAAGATCGCGGCATCTTCCGGCGTATTTCCACCTTCCGTCCAGTCATGGCAGGACAGGCGAACCGAGATCGGCTTGTCGTCCGGCCAGGCTTCGCGCACGGCGGCGAAGACTTCCAGCGGATAGCGAGCGCGGTTTTCGTATGATCCGCCGTACTCATCCTCGCGTCGGTTCGTCAGCGGCGAGAGGAAGGAGGAGATCAGGTAGCCGTGGGCTGCGTGAAATTCCAGCCAGTCGGCGCCGGCTTGCGCCGCACGCCGCGTGGCGGCCACGAAATCGGCCTTCACCTGGTCCATATCGGCGCGGTCCATCGCCTTGGGAACGGTGCTGTGTTTCAGGTAAGGGATCGCCGAGGCGGAGAGAAGCGGCCATCCGCCTTCCTCCAGAGGCTGATCGATACCATCCCAAGCCCGTTTGGTTGCGCCCTTGCGTCCTGCATGACCAAGCTGGATGCCGACCTTGGCGGCGCTATTGGTGTGAACGAAATCGACAAAGCGCTTCCAGCCCTTCGTCTGTTCGTCGTTCCACAGGCCAAGGCAACCGGGCGTAATGCGCGCATCGGGAGAGACGCAAGTCATTTCAGCAAAGACCAGACCGACACCGCCGAGCGCACGGGCGCCAAGATGGACCATATGGAAATCGTCGAGCAGACCATCCGTCGCCGAGTACATTGCCATGGGAGAGACAACGATGCGGTTTGGCAGCGTCGTGCCGCGGGACGTATAGGGTGTGAACATGGGTGGCAGGCAGCGCTCGTTCTCCTTGACGGCAAGGCCCGAGTGACGGGCGAACCAGTGCTCGTAACCCTCGAGCCATTGCTTGTCGCGCAGACGCAGGTTCTCGTGGCTGATGCGCTGAGAGCGGGTCAGCATGGAATACATGAACTGCTCCGGCGGGAGCGTATCGGCGTAGCGATCGCCGACGACTTCGAACCATTCCATGGCGTTTCGGGCGGCATTCTGGATGCGGGCCACGTCGACGCGGCGGATGTCTTCATAGGTCTTCAGCACATCGGCGATGCTATCCTTGCCGTGGCCAGCCTTGTTGAACTGGTTGGCAAGCTCGATCGCGTCGTCGATGGCAAGCTTCGTGCCGGAGCCGATGGCGAAGTGCGCGGTGTGAGCGGCGTCGCCCATCAGCACCACATGGGAGTTGCCGTTGAAGTGGCTCCACTTGCCGCAGATCAGCCGGTTGAAGTTCAGCCAGGCGGAACCGACCATGTGGCGCGCATTGGTCATCAACTCGGCGCCTTCAAGCGTCTCAGCAAAGAGGTTCTGACAGAAATCGATCGATTCCTGCTGGGTCATCTGGCCAAGGCCATGGTCCTCGTAAGCCTTCTCGGTGGTTTCGACGATGAAGGTCGAGGTATTCTCATCGAATTTGTAGATATGCGCCTGGAACCAGCCGTGATCGGTCTTGCGGAAGTCGAAGGTGAAGGCGTCGAACAGCTTGTTAGTGCCGAGCCAGATGTAGCGGTTCGGGCGCTTGACGAGATCCGGCTCGAAAACGTCCGGATAGCGGTTGCGAACCTTTGAGTTGAAGCCATCCGATGCGATGACCAGATCCGCATCGGGGAAATCCTGGTCGCCGCCGGCATCGGTTTCGAAAATGAGTTCGACGCCGAGCGCCTCGCAGCGGCTCTGCAGAATGTTGAGAAGCTTCTTGCGACCAATGCCGACAAAGCCGTGGCCGGTTGTGCGCTGGCGCGTGCCTTTGAAGAGCACCTCGATGTCGTCCCAGTGGTTGAAAGCCTGCTGGATTTCGTCAGCGCTTTCCTTGTCCCACCTCTGCATGGACGCCATGGTCTGGTCGGAGAAGACGACGCCCCAGCCGAATGTGTCATAGGGGCGGTTGCGCTCGACGACGCGGATATGATGCTCGGGATGCAGCTTCTTCATCAGCAGGCTGAAATAGAGCCCTGCCGGGCCTCCACCGATACAAACGATACGCATGTAACCCTCCGTGGCTTTGGGTGCACCGTCATGTGCTCTTATTTGAAGATTAAACTAATTTTCGATATCGAGACTGTCAAGTATGCAGATGCATATATCGAATTTTATTTTAGGCTTAAAATAAGTGGTCGCAGGGGTGGCGCCTGCGACCTTTGGAATTAGGGTTCGTATGCCCAAAGCTTTCACGAGAGGTGCGCTAAGGGCTTATTTTCAGTGCAAGCAGCCGCAAACCGCGGCGGCTTTAGCTCGCAAGAGCGGCGTGCTGCTGCGCAACAGGCAAACGGATGCCTGCCTGTTCCAGCAATGGAAGAACTGTGTCGCGGAAATATGGGAATTCCTCGGCATAATCGACGAAGGAGAGCGTCGTTCCAGCGAACCCGGCCTTGTGTAGCGAGATCAGGCCCTCTGCCACCTGTTGCGGAGTGCCGACCAGCGGGAAGCCACCATGGCCGGCTGCCATACGATCCCTGATGAGAGCGAGAAGATCGTGCGGAAAGGAGTGGGCGTGAGCGAACTGTAACTTCACCAGGTTGTCCACGGCATCCCAGTCGGCATTGTCCTTGCCGAAATGCTGTAGATAGTCCGTCGCTTCCTTTTCCGTCGGACGGCAGACGACATGCGAGAAGGTCAGTACGCCCCTGTTGCGACCTGCTTCCGCGCCCTTCGCCTTCAGTTCGGCAATTTCCACTTGGGAACGGCCGAGATCGATCGCCGGGGTGAAGAGGAAATCGGCATTGCGCAGAGCAAAGTCTCGGCCCTGGCCGGAGCCTGCCGCGTTGAGAATAGGAATTTTGCGGGAAGGACGAGGATCGCCGAGGATGTTCTTCAGGTGGAAGAAGGTGCCGTTGTAATCGAAAGCCTCTTCCTTCTGCCAGAGAGCCTTGACGACATCGAACCACTCATCGGCATAGGCGTAGCGGCTCTCGTGATTGGCGGGGAGATTGAGCCCCAGCGCTTCATATTCCGGCTGGTTCCAGCCAGCTACAATGTTCAACCCGACGCGACCGTTGCTGATCTGATCGATGGTGGCGATCTGCTTTGCCACCACTGCCGGATGATTGGCGGCGGTATGAATGGTGGCGAAGACATTGATGTTGCGGGTGCTGGCCAGCAATCCGGCAGCCCATGTCATTGTTTCCAGCACGTTGCCGTGGAAATTCGTCTCGCCGCCATAACCGATCCAGCGGGCGATCGGCAGCATGAAGTCGATCCCTGCATCATCCAGCAGGCGGGCGAGCTTCAGATTGTTGTTCCAGCTATTGTCCCAGCGCTCCGGCACTTTGGTGACCGACATGCCGCCCGAGCAATTGGATGCGAATGTGCCAAGCAAAAACTGCCCGGCGGCGAACGTCGAGTTCTCCGTCATGGTTGGTTCCCCATTTTTCTAATAGAATTTACAATAGAAAGTCTATTTTAAACTTGAAGCTTGTCAATGGGCAATCGAGCCCTCACAAAGGCACTAAAGCGCTGTGCCTCCTACTGGACGCAAAAGAACGCTTTACCTTTTTGAATCGACGCATCGTACCTTCCGAAAATTGAGCTCGATTCTCGGGCGATGCTGTAGCAAGAGCAGGGCGACGAGATCGATGAGCAAGCAGAAGGGCGGCGACGAAAAGCAGGATCAGGACCCGGCACTGGACCGGCGTTGGCATCTGGCCCGCACGCCCGTCGAAGTCGATCTGGCGGAGGCCGAATTCGCGTTGATGCGCGCCTTCGAGGCTTTTGGCCGATGGCAGGCCGAGTGCCTAGGCTCAGTGGTCGATCTTGCGGTGAGTGGTCCGGAAAACGCCATGCTGCATATCATCCGCATGAATGAGCGGCCGAAATCGATCAAGGATCTGGCGCGACTGGCCAATCGCGAAGACATTCCCAACATGCAGTATAGCCTGCGCAAGCTGATCGCAGCCGGTCTGGTTCAAAAGAGCGGCAGCGGACGGTCGGGCGTTGTCTATAGCGTGACGGAGAAGGGCAAGCTGGTGACCGATCGCTATGCGGATGTGCGCGCCTCGCTTTTGGCGAAGGCGGTTCAATCCGTGCCGGAGCTACGCCATCGTCTTGAAGACGCCACCACCACGCTCGATTTGATGACCGGCATCTACGAGCATGCGGCGTTGAGTGCCGCGACCCATCGTCGCCTGCCGAAAGAACCGCTGGAAGACTGAGGCCGCGCGGATGCGTGGCCTCAGTCTTCCCGTGAAAAGCCTTAAGCGGCAAGCTTCGTCAGATAGGCATCTGCCTCTTCCGGAACGGCGAACCAGGGGAAGAAGTCGCGCGGATCGTTGAAGCCGTTGGCGATGCGCTTTGCCAGTGCTGGATAGGCCTGGGCCGAGCCCATGATGTTCAGCACATGCGGGGGTGGAGGCGCGAGCAGCGCATTCGTCCAGCCGACCACATATTGCGCATAGTCCCAATAGGCCTCGAAGGTTGCCTGCTTGAAGGCGTCGTCGAACGGCCTGTCGCCATGGGCGAGGATGGCATCCATATAATATTTCGCCGCTTTCGATGCGTTGTTCGAACCCTGCCCGGTGATCGGATCGTTGAGGCAGACGGCGTCGGCCAGGCCAAGGACCGTTGCACCCGATGGCAGCTTGCCGATCGGCTTGCGCACCGTCGGAGCAAAGGCTCCTGCCAGGCGGCCATTGTCATCCGTGAGCGACACATTGGTACAGCGCTCCCCTTCCCAAGGCAGGAAGGTGTCGAGAATGCATTTCGATTTTTCAAGATGCGCGTCTGGAGAGTTCACATCTCTCCAGCAGTCCATCGGGCCGCCGGGAATGCCTTCGAACACCATGATGTCGCAGGCGCCCGTGGTGGTAAGTGCCGGGAAGGTGAAGTATTCTCCCACACCCGGGATAAGATTGAAATTGACCGCCGAGTGGCCGGGGCGCGGCGCCATGCCCTTCACATAGGTCAGCGCCAAAGCGCGCTGCGGCTTGTCATAGGGAGAGCGCTGCGGATCGCGCTCGAACATCTTGGCGATATCGCCCTTGCCGGCGGCGACAATCACCAGATCGCTTTCCCGCGCATAGGTTTCGAGGTCTTCGATCCCGGCATCATGAATGGTCAACTGCCCACCGCGATGTTCGAATTCCGTCAGCCAGCGCGGGATCTTGACGCGCTGATCCACACTCTGGGCCTTGCTGTCGAGCTTTCCGTTCCATTCGATGGCTTTGCCGCCATCGGGTGCCGGAACAACGAAGTTGATCGAATCGACGGTGGGGCAGCTGTCGCCCCAGAAGTTCAGACCGAGTTCGCGCTCATTCTGCAAGGCGTTATCGAACATGCACTGGCTGGACAGAACCCGACCGGCGGCAATCTCGTCTGCCGTTCTGTTTTGTACAATGTGAACCGCGTGCCCCGCATCCACCAGGCCACAGGCAAGTTGCAGTCCGGACTGGCCGCCGCCAACAATGGTGAAACTGCGCTTCTTCGTCATTTCATTCTCCCTGTTTTCTCAAGTTCCGCTGTGATGTTCCCGTTTATTGATCTCGACGCGGCTCAATCCATGAGACGCGGGATAGCCGGCTCGTTGCGTTCCGGTCCCATGGCGGTGTAGCCGCCATCGACGCGAATATCGGTGCCGGTAATGAAGCTCGCATTGTCGGAGAGGAGGAATGCCACGGCCTCCGCCACTTCTTCGGGGCTGCCGGTGCGTCCCAGCAGATGGAAATCCTTGGCGACGCTGTCTGCCTTTTCGCGAGTGTTCTTGGTCAGCTCGACCATCACATTGCTCCAGGTCCAGCCGGGAGACACGGCATTGACGCGAATGCCGTCAGGCGCCAGATCCATGGCCTGGTTGCGGGTCAATTGCAGGATCGCGGCCTTCGAAACGGGATACACCCAACGTCCGGTCTGTGCGACGCGCGACGAGATCGAGCCGAAATTGACGATGGCGCCCTTGTTCTTGGCGAGGTGCTTGTGGGCTGCCTGCATGAGAGCGATCGAGCCGACAACGTTGATGTCGAAGGCCTTCAGCCAGTCGGTTCGGCTCGTCTCAACGCCATTGTCGAGATAGGTACAGGCGACGTTGACGAGAAAGTCGAGGCGGCCGCTGGCTTCGACCGTCTTCTCCACAAGCGCGCCGATGTCGGCATCGCTGGTGATGTCGGTGCGGATGAAGTGGACCTTCTCTCCCGCGCGCTCGGCCACTGCCTGACCGGCCTCGTCATTGATATCGGCAATCACCACCGATAGGCCGTAGCCGGCAAGCACCTTGGCAATGCCATCGCCAATCAGTGTCGCGCCGCCGGAAATGATCGCAGTTTTCCCTTGAAGTCCGCGCATCGTCGTCTCCTTGCAAATGTCAGCAAAAATTGTGAGTGGCTTCAGGCGGCGGCCTGCGGCGGAACCGCTGCCGTCAAAAACGCGCCGTTGCCGTAGATCAGCGGATTGTCGTCTTCCGGTGCGCAATGCGTCTTGGCGACGGTGCCGATCAGGATCAGATGCGTGCCGAATTCCTTGACCTCGGCGATCTCGCATTCGAAGGAGACGCAGGTCTGGGACAGGACCGGTGCGCCGGTGATGATGCCCTTGATCCATTCGCCGGCGGCAAAGCGTTCTTCACGCACGAGGCCAGCGCGCCCGGCAAAGACTTCCGCCACGGGCTGCTGATCGAGTGACAGAACGTTGACGGCGAAGACGCCGCTTGCCTCTACCACGGCGGCAACCGAACTCGACCGGTTGACGCAGGCCAGAAGCGATGGAGGCTCGGTCGACAGCGAACAGACGGCCGTGGCCGTCAGTCCGCAGCGGTTGCCTTCTGCATCCATGGAGGTGATGATGGTGACACCGCCGGTCAGCTTGCGCATGCCGGCGCGGAATTCCTCGCTACTCATGTTTTTGTTCCCTTTGCGAATGGATTTCGCATTCGTTTTATGTTTAAACTTTCGATGATGTTCCGGCGAACAGGTCCAATCGGCAATCCAGATTGCGCAGGGATTTGTCCAGTTTCGGCGACAGGCGGTCTGAAACTTCACTTTTGTCATTTCGGCGAGTGACTGATGATCGATTTCGGCAAGCAGCAGCCAGACGCCCGTCCTGTGGTGGACACCCATGACGTGGACGAGGCGCGCGAAGCGATCGGACGGATATTCTGTCCGCATTTTCTGCTCGTCGATGGACGTCGGAAAAGCGGCTTTCACGCGGTTCACGATGTGGTGGAGGAGCCGGGCCACTCCATCAATGTCGTCTCCTATGGATCCGCGGTCGAGATCGATCCGGGCGAGCTCTCGCGCTTCTTTCTTCTGCAGCTTCCTGTGAAGGGCACTGCCGTCGTTCGTTGCGGGAATGATGAGACCCATGTTGCAGAGGGCCGCACGGCAACACTTCTGTCCCCGACGCTCTCGACCCGCATGCGTTGGGCGGAGGGATGCGAGAAGCTGATCGTGCTTTTGGAGCGCGATCTGGTGGAAAGCCACTTCGAGAATCTGGCGCATGAGCGATCCGAGCGCATCGAGTTCGAACCGGCGATCGATCTGACCTCCGGGATCGGGCAGGGAATCTTTCAGCACAGCTTGCTGATGTCAGGAGCCGCCAAGGACAGAGGCCATTTTTCCGAAGCCTATCGGATCATGCTTCGGGACGGGCTGATCAACCTTCTGTTGAGTGGACTGTCGCATAACCGCAAGGGTCTTCTCCAACGATCAAGTCCAGATGCGGGTCCCGTACCGGTTCAGCGCGCCGAAGACTATATCAGGGCCAATGCCGAGCGTTCCATTACCGCAGCCGATATTGCCGAGGCGGCGGGCGTTCCACTGCGCACCCTCCAGGACAGCTATCGAAAGGCCAGGGGGCAAACCTTGATGGAGGCGGTGCAGGAAGCACGCCTGGAGCTTTTGCGCAAAACCCTGTTGGCGCCATCTGCCGATATCAGTGTCGCAGACGCCGTCTTTTCCTCCGGTCTCGGCCATCTCGGCCGTGCCGCCTTTGCCTATCGTGAAAGGTACGGCGAAACGCCCTCGCAGACATTGCGACAGAGCAGAGGCATGTCTTGACGCGCACGTGACGGGTGAACCGCGACAGGGTTGAAGGTCTCGTGAACAGCCGTAAGGACGAGCCTTGGAATCGTCCTTTGTGCCGCCTACCCAAATCGATGATGTTTCAAGCATAAAGAAAATCACCTGTGCTGGCGTCGGCTCCGCGCCGCGGGGATGGAAAAGTTGCGCTGTGGCGCCGGTCTGCGCAAGAAATGTGCATATGCATATGGCTCTGCCTGTATAGCCGTGCAAAAATATGCAGTTTCGAGGCTTAATATCGAGTTTTTGCAATTACTTTAGGCTTAAATCTTCTCCTGTTGACATCTGCTCGAAAGTAGAAATATGATTTTGCATATAAAGGCGTAATAGTCATAAGGGGAACCACCATGGCCGAACGGTCATTTGCGCGCGAGGTCGAAGATCTCAAGCTCGGTGAAGGCGAAATCTTCAGCGGCGAGGGGATCCTCGCCATTACCAAGGCGCTGCTGCAATCCGGCGTGTCCTATGTCGGCGGCTATCAGGGGTCGCCGATCTCCCACCTCATGGATGTCTTGGCGGACGCCAAGGATGTGATGGAGGAACTGGGCGTTCATTTTGAATCCTCGGCGTCCGAAGCGGCAGCCGCGGCCATGCTCTCTGCCTCTGTCATGTATCCGGTCCGCGGTGCGGTGACCTGGAAGTCGACGGCTGGAACCAATGTGGCCTCCGACGCGCTCTCCAACCTGTCCTCCGGTGGAGTGACCGGTGGCGCTCTTGTCATCATCGGCGAGGATTATGGCGAAGGGTCCTCCATCATGCAGGAGCGCAGCCACGCCTTTGCGATGAAATCGCAGATGTGGCTTTTGACGCCGCGTCCGAATTTGACCTCCATCGTCGATGCCGTCGAAAAGGGCTTCGAGCTTTCCGAAGCGTCCAGCACGCCGGTCATGCTGCAGGTTGGTATCCGCAGCTGTCACGTTCATGGCCAGTTCGTTGCCAAGGACAACAAGCGTCCGTCCTACACGCTGAAGCAGGCGCTGGAAAATCCGGTGCGCGATCTCAACCGCATCGTTCTGCCGCCCGCGTCCTTCCAGCACGAGAAGGACAAGCTGGAGCGTCGTTGGCCAGCGGCAGTCGAGTTCGTCAAAACCAACCGGTTGAACGAGTTCTTCGGTCCATCCGAAGGCGAGGTTGGTCTTATCCTTCAGGGCGGTCTCTACAACAGCACCATGCGGGCGCTCCAGCATCTGGGCCTTGCCGATGTCTACGGCAACAGCCGCATCCCGCTCTATGTCATGAATGTCTCCTACCCGTTGATCGATGACGAAATCATCGCGTTTGCCGCTGGTAAGAAAGCGGTGCTGATGGTGGAGGAGGGCGCGCCTGAATATATCGAACAGGCGCTCCACACGCTGATGCGCCGTCGCGACATCCAGACCAAGGTCTCCGGCAAAGACCTGTTGCCCATGGGCGGCGAGTATACGACGTCGGTACTGATCAAGGGGCTGACCGGGTTTCTTGAGGTCAATGCGCCGCAGCTTCTCGGCAATCGCCCACCAGTTCCCGATCCTTCCGCCGTGTTGAGCGATCCGAAGGTGAGGGCTCTGGCGGACGTCGTGCCGGCCCGTCCGGCTGGTTTCTGCACCGGCTGTCCCGAGCGGCCCATCTTCGCTGCGATGAAACTGGTCGAGAAGGAACTTGGACCGCACCATGTATCGGCCGATATCGGCTGCCACCTCTTCTCCATCCTGCCGCCCTTCAATATTGGCGGCACAACGATGGGCTACGGCCTTGGCCCTGCCTCGGCCTCGGCCTTCAATGTTGAGGCCGACAAGCGCTCTATTTCGGTCATGGGCGATGGTGGTTTTTGGCACAATGGTCTTGCCACCTCCGTCGGCAATGCCGTCTTCAACAAACAGGACGGTGTCACCATCATCGTAGACAATTACTATGCGTCCGCAACGGGCGGGCAGGACGTCCTGTCGTCACGCGCCGACAATCCCAACCGCAAGACCAACAATTCGATCGTCAAGGCGGTGAAGGGCATCGGCGCCACCTGGGTCAAGCAGATCGACCGCACCTATGACGTGGCGAAGATGCGCGACACGTTGAAAGAGGCGCTGACGACGGACGAGAAGGGTCCGAAGATCATCGTCGCTTCCTCCGAATGCATGCTGAACAAGCAGCGCCGCGTAAAGCCGCAATTCGCCAAGGCGGTGAAGGACGGCAAGCGCATGGTGAAGGAACGCTTCGGCGTGGATGAGGATGTCTGCACCGGCGATCACGCCTGCATCCGGCTGTCCGGCTGTCCGTCGCTTTCCGTCAAGCATACCGACGATCCGCTGAAGGACGATCCGGTCGCGGCGATCGATAACTCCTGCGTCGGTTGCGGGAACTGCGGGGAAGTCTCGGAAGCCGCGGTGCTCTGCCCATCCTTCTACCGGGCCGATGTCATCCACAATCCGACAAAGATCGACAGGTTTCTCTATCGCCTGCGGTCGGCGGTCATCCAGTGGCTGCAAAAGCGCAGAAACGCGTCGCGCGTTGTGTTTCCGGCGTAAGGAGGGAAGATCATCATGGATAGCCTGCAAACAGATTTTTCGTCCGTCCTTTCCGCCGACAAGCCGCTTTCGATCGCCATCCTCGCCATGGGTGGCCAGGGCGGCGGTGTCCTGGCGGACTGGATCATATCGCTTGCCGAGGGCCAGGGATGGGTTGCTCAGACGACCTCGGTCCCAGGTGTTGCCCAGCGCACGGGCGCAACCATCTACTATCTCGAATTGCTCAAGGCCCGTGAGGGCGAAAAGCCGATCCTGTCTTTGATGCCGACACCCGGCGACGTCGATATCGTCATTGCCGCCGAATTGATGGAGGCTGGCCGCTCGGTCATTCGCGGCCTTGTCACGCCCGACAAGACATTGCTGATCGCTTCAACTCATCGCTCTTACGCGGTTGGGGAAAAGGAAAAGCCGGGCGATGGTATCGGTGATCCCACAGTCGTGGTCGATGCGACGGACTTTGCCGCCAAGAAGACGATCGCTTTCGACATGGATACCCTGGCGGTGAAGAATGGCAGCGTCGTGTCGTCTGCGCTTTTCGGTGCGTTGGCGGCCTCCAAGGCGCTGCCCTTTTCCAAGGATGTCTTCGAAGAGACGATCAAATCTGGCGGCAAGGGGATCGAGGCCAGCCTTCGCGCCTTCAACGCTGCTCACGAGCGGGCGACCAAGGGCGAGAATGACAAGCTTTCCGCCACCCCCATCAAGAAGCTGGAAGAGCTGCCCGCTTCCGCCGGACATCCCGCGCTGGATAAACTCATTGGTCGCATTCGCACGGAGTTTCCGCCAAACGCGCATTCCATGCTCTATGCCGGTGTGAAGAAGCTGACGGAGTTTCAGGATCCGGCTTACGCAGACGAGTACCTGACAAGGGTGGCCTCGCTTCATAAGGTAGATGCCGCCGAAGGTGGCGCAGACAGGGATTATGCTTTCACAACGCAGGCGGCGAAGTATCTGGCTGTCGCCATGGCCTATGATGACGTCATCCGTGTCGCAGATCTGAAAACACGTTCCGCCCGCTTCGAGCGCGTGCGCAAGGAAGTCGGCGTCAAGGGCGATCAGCTGCTCTACACGACGGAATACATGCATCCGCGCATGGAAGAAGTGTGCGGCACGCTTCCACGCAGGCTTGGCCAGTGGATCGAAAACAGCCCGAAACTCTTCGCTTTCCTCAATCGCCGTATCGACAAGGGCAGGCGCGTGAAGACCGGCACTCTGTTCTGGTTTCTCGGGCTTTACTCCACGTCCGCTTTGCGACGCTTCCGCCGGGGCAGCTTGCGCCACCATATCGAAGTTGCTCACCGCGATGCCTGGATTCAAAAAGCGGAAGAGGTCTTGGCCGCCAATTACGATCTCGCTGTGGAGGTCCTTGGTAACCGCCGTCTGGTGAAGGGTTATTCGGATACGCATTCGCGTGGCCTGTCCAAATTCGATCGCGTTATGTCGGCGCTGCCCTTGCTGCGCGATCGTGAGGATGGGGCTGCCTGGATGCGACGTCTGCGGCAGGCAGCACTTCTGGATGAGCAGGGGATTGCGCTCGATGGCGCCCTGAAGACCGTCGCGACGCTCTGAACCTTGGCCGCGACGCTATAACCATAAGAACGGCGGCGCCCTGGGAAGGGTGACCGTCCCCATTTCACAATTTCAATTCGTGTCGAATGCGCGGGGCCTGGCCTCGTGCAAAAGGGGGAACTTTGTCATGACACAGTCCATCGGACGACCGTCTCATGCTGCAGCGAAGCCTGCAGAAATCTCATCGCGCAAGAGCCTGCTGGTGGTGGCGCTCTGCTGGTTCGCTATTTTCGCGGAAGGCTACGACGTCGGTGTTCTCGGCGCCATTCTTCCTGCCCTTGCAACCGATCCAGTCTGGAAACTGACGCCGCTCGAACTGGGCGCTATGGGAAGTTACACCGTGATCGGCATGCTGATCGGCGGCATCATCGTTGGCACGCTGAGCGAACTCTACGGGCGCAAGCCGCTCTTCATGGGCTGCCTCAGCCTGTTTGCCGCTTGCATGATCTTGACCTCTCTGGCACCGACACCGTTCTGGTTTGCGGTCAGTCGCTTCGTCGCCGGTCTCGGCCTTGGCGGCATCATTCCCGTTGCTGCGGCGCTCACGGTGGAGTACTCGCCCAAAAGCCGCAAGAGCTTCAATTATGGCCTGATGTATTCCGGTTACTCGCTCGGCATTCTGGCGGCGGCGCTTTTCAGCCGTGGCTTTCTCGCAGATTATGGCTGGCGCGTGATCGTTCTCTTTGGTGCAGCACCGCTTCTCGTCGTGCCGGTTTTCTATTTCCTGCTGCCAGAATCGGTCGAAAGCCTCGTCTTGCGCGGCAAGCAAAAAGAGGCTGCTGAAACGGCAAGGCGCATGGGTATCGCCGTTCCGAAGACCGTTCAAAAAAACCCGAAAGGCCCGGGCTGGTCGGCTGTTTTGAAAACCATCTTTGCCCGCGACAAGGCCTTTGAGACGATCTGCTTCTGGGTCGGTCTGTTTCTCGGGCTTCTTCTCGTCTATGGCCTGGCGCAGTGGCTGCCGCAGATCATGCGCAAGAACGGCTACGATTTGGGCGATAGCCTGCTGTTCCTCGCGGTCTTCAGCCTGTCCTCGGCCATTGGTGGTATCGTGCTCGGCACATGGGCCGACAGGTTCGGGATCAAGCGCACGGTCGCGCTCTCCTATCTGGTCGGTGCCATCGGCATTGCCGCACTCACCTTCAAGAGTTCCATTCTGCTGAACTACGTCTTCGTCGCCATAGCCGGTTTCGGCACGGTGTCTGCGTCCCTCATTCTTACCGGATTTCTGGCGCAGCGGCTTGATCCCACAATCCGTTCGGCGGGCACGGGTTTTGCGCTGAGCTTCTCCCGTATCGGCGCGCTGACAGGCCCGCTGCTCGGCGGCTTCATCGCCAGCACAAATCTTGCGCCTGAATGGAACTTTTACATATTTGCGGCTGTAGCGGCCTTGGCGGCACTCGCGACTGTGTTAATACCGTCATCAACGAGAGCGTCTTAAGTCCGTTAGGACGCACAAAGGCCGCTCTCCATTTTGAGCCTACGCATTGTGCCGTCCAAAAATCGACGTCGATTTTCGGGCCGATGCCGGGGTCGATATGAGACGACGTCATTGCAGTGTTTCGGGTTTAAAGGGAGGGACTTTTGAGACTAGGTGCACCGAGAGAAATATATGAGAGCGAAGCGCGCGTCGCGATGACGCCGGATAGCGCTCAGGCCTTGCAGAAACTGGGCTATGAATGCCTCATCGAAACCGGGGCTGGCAAATCTGCCGGTTTCTCCGACGAGGCCTATCGAGCAGCGGGCGTGACCGTGGTGGAGAGCGCAGATGCGCTTTACTCGGGTTCCGATATCATCGCCAAGGTTCGCCCGCCGGAAGACTCCGAGATCGATCGGCTTTCGCCGGACAAGACGTTGATTTCCTTCTTCTACCCGGCGCAGAACCAAACGCTTCTGCACCAGGCAAAGGACAGGGGTGCCGCTGTCATCGCCATGGACATGGTGCCGCGCATTTCGCGCGCCCAGAAGATGGATGCCCTGTCTTCCATGGCAAACATCGCCGGCTACCGTGCCGTCATTGAGGCAGGCAACAATTTCGGCCGCTTTTTCACCGGACAGGTGACGGCGGCGGGCAAGGTGCCGCCAGCCAAGGTTCTGATCATCGGTGCAGGTGTTGCGGGTCTTGCCGCGATCGGCACCGCCACGTCGCTTGGCGCGATTACCTATGCCTTCGACGTGCGCCCGGAAGTGGCGGAGCAGATCGAGTCCATGGGCGCTGAGTTCGTCTATCTCGATTTCGCCGAGCAGCAGGATGGTGCTGCGACCGGCGGTTATGCCGCTCCGTCATCGCCTGAATTCCGCGAGAAGCAACTGGCCAAATTCCGCGAGCTTGCGCCGCAGATCGACATCGTCATCACCACGGCGCTGATCCCGGGTCGCGATGCGCCAAAGCTCTGGCTCGCCGATATGGTCGCGGCAATGAAGCCGGGCTCCGTCATCGTCGATCTTGCTGCGGAACGCGGCGGGAACTGTGATCTGACCGTTCCCGATCAACGCATCGTTTCGGACAACGGTGTGATCGTCATCGGCTATACGGATTTCCCAAGCCGCATGGCGGCCCAGGCCTCCACGCTCTATGCCACCAATATCCGCCACATGATGGCCGATTTGACGCCAGGCAAGGATGGGCAGGTCGTGCACAACATGGAAGACGATGTCATCCGTGGTGCGACGGTTGCCTATAAGGGTGAGATTACCTATCCGCCGCCGCCGCCGAAGATCAAGGCCATTGCCGCGAAGAAGCCGAAGGAGAAAGCCAAGGAGCTAACGCCTGCGGAAAAGCGGGCGCAGGAAATCACGCTGTTCAAAACGCAGACCAGAAATCAGGTCGCTCTTCTGGCTGTGGGCACGGCACTGCTTCTTCTCGTCGGCGTTTATGCGCCTGCAAGCTTCATGAGCCACTTCATCGTCTTCGTTCTGGCATGCTTCATCGGCTTCCAGGTCATCTGGAATGTCAGCCATTCTCTCCATACGCCGTTGATGGCGGTGACGAATGCCGTATCGGGCATCGTCATCCTGGGGGCTTTGCTGCAGGTCGGTTCGAGCAACTGGCTAGTCGTCATTCTGGCGGCACTCTCGGTGCTGATTGCGACGATCAATATCGTGGGTGGCTTCCTCGTGACACGGCGCATGCTTGCCATGTTCCAGAAGTCTTGAGCCGGGTGAGGGGATAATCATGACACTTGGTATTGTTTCGGCGGCCTATGTTGCCGCTGCGGTTCTTTTCATCCTTTCGCTCGGCGGTCTCTCCGGCCAGGAAAGCGCCAAACGCGCCGTCTGGTACGGCATCACCGGCATGGCACTCGCCATCATCGCTACGGTTTTCGGACCGGATGTCGGCAACTGGTTCATCGTGCTGGTAATGCTGGCGGGCGGGGCGGTTCTCGGCCACTTCGTGGCAAGCCGCGTGCAGATGACGGAAATGCCGCAGCTCGTTGCCGCACTTCATTCCTTCGTCGGTCTGGCAGCCGTCTTCATCGGCTTCAACGCCCATATCGAAGAATCGCATGTCGCGTCTCTCGATGAAGCGTCACGCTCGGCGCTGACCGGGTTTGCCGCACTTCTGGCGCACAAGACGCCGGTGGAACTGGCGATCATGAAGGTCGAGGTGTTCCTTGGCGTCTTCATCGGTGCCGTCACCTTCACCGGCTCGGTGGTTGCCTTCGGCAAGCTGGCCGGCAAGGTCGATGGCAAGGCAAAGAAGCTGCCGGGTGGGCACATCCTCAATGCGGGGGCTGCGGCGCTCTCCATTCTTCTGCTCATCCTCTATTGCAACGGCGCGGGCGCATGGACGCTGGTGCTGATGACGCTGCTGGCCTTCTTCATCGGTTATCATCTGATCATGGGCATCGGCGGCGCCGATATGCCGGTTGTAGTTTCAATGCTCAACAGCTATTCCGGCTGGGCGGCAGCGGCGATCGGCTTTACGCTCGGCAATGATCTTCTGATCGTCACCGGTGCGCTGGTCGGCTCTTCGGGTGCGATCCTGTCCTACATCATGTGCAAGGCGATGAACCGCTCCTTCGTTTCGGTCATCCTCGGTGGTTTTGGCGGCACAAGCGGCCCGGCAATGGAAATCAGCGGCGAACAGGTGGCGATCGATGCCGAAGGCGTTGCCGCAGCTCTCAACGAAGCCGACAGCGTCGTGATCGTCCCGGGCTACGGCATGGCGGTGGCGCAGGCGCAGGCCGCGGTGTCGGAACTGACCCGCAAGCTGCGCGCAGCCGGCAAGACCGTGCGTTTTGCCATCCATCCCGTTGCAGGCCGCCTGCCGGGCCATATGAACGTGCTTCTTGCCGAAGCCAAGGTGCCCTACGACATCGTCCTGGAAATGGACGAGATCAACGACGATTTCCCGAACACCGACGTCGTCATCGTCATCGGCTCGAACGACATCGTAAATCCGGCGGCGCAGGAGGATCCAAACTCTCCGATCGCCGGCATGCCGGTGCTCGAAGTGTGGAAGGCAAAGCAGGTCTTCGTCTCCAAGCGCGGCCAGGGAACCGGCTATTCCGGTATCGAGAACCCGCTGTTCTTCAAGGAGAACACGCGCATGTTCTATGGCGACGCCAAGCAGAGCGTCAGCGCGCTGGTGCCTTTGCTTTCATGATGTAGAAAAACGGCGAGGCCTCGTCATTCAAGACAGAGGCCTCGCCACCTGTGCTCGTTGTTATCGCCTAACGCCAGAGTTCGACCAAGCCGCCGGATGTTTTCAGCACCGGATCGGTTTCGGGAACAGGAAGAGATTTTATCAGCGCCAGCATCTTCTCATTCGGCGCGTCGCGCTGAATGTCTGCCTCCTGCCCCGGAGGGTAAGCGCCAACCACCTGAAAATCGCTCGAGCTTTCCAGCCGCTTATGCCCCGTTCCCGCAGGCAGAAGCAGGCAGTCGCCTTGTCTCACATCCAGTATCTTTCCATCCGGTCCACCGATCTGCAGCTTTGCTTCACCGCGTCCGACGCCAAGGACCTCATGCGCACCGCTGTGATAGTGATGGTAGGCGAAGACACCGTTTCGCCAGATGCCGGTCCAGCCATTGTCGTGGAACATGTCCTCGAAAACCGATGAATCCATATCCGCCCGGATCTGGCTATAGACCAGAACTGGCAAAGTGGGATGATTGGGAACCCAGTCGCTTGGCGAAAGGATAAAATGGTCTATCTGCATCTCGCCATACTCGCTCTGATTTCATTGTTTCGAACGGTCATCCACTCGATAACTCAGATATCGGCATGCAGTTCAGGCCGAGCAGCGAAAGACACGAAAGCGCAGCTGCAAAACATACAAAACGCCCCCTCGAAGAAAGAGGGAGCGTCTTGGTCCGTGGGAGGACGATTGGGTTAGGCGGGATGCTGCGTGTTTGCAGATGGTGCCTTCATCCGGGTGACGAAGAGAAGGCTCAGAGCACCGCAGGCGAGAAGTGCTGCGACAATGACCAATCCGGCCGAGTAGCTGCCGGTCTGATCCTTCAGATAGCCCATGACGAAGGGCCCGAGATAACCGGCAAGGTTGCCGATGGAGTTGATGAGCGCAATCCCTGCGGCCGCGCCGACACCTGTCAGGAAGGTCGTCGGAAGTGCCCAGAAGGTGGGTAGGGCGGAGAAGATGCCCATGCCGGCGAAGGTAAGAGCGATCACGGCCACGATCGGGGTCGAAAGTGTCGCCGCGCAGACACCAAAGCCTATTGCTGCGAGGATGACGGCGAAGGCGAAATGGCCGAGGCGTTCCTGCCGCGCATCGGAGCGGCGTGTCCAGTAGATCATTGCCACCACGCCGAACATGTTGACGCCGGCTGTCGCAAGTCCGATGTGAAAGTTGCTCATCTCGCCGAAGCTCTTGATCATCTGCGGAAGCCAGAAACCGAGCGTGTAGGAACCCAGCACGACGCAGAAATAGATGAATGCGAAGCCGAGGACCTTCTTGTCCATTAGGGCTGCTTTCAGTGACTTCTCACCATGCTGATTGGCAATCGCGCCCCGTTCGGCCGCCATCTTGGCCGAAAGCCAGTCACGCTGGCCGGGCGACAACCACTTTGCCTGTTCAGGCCGGTCTGTCAGGTAGAAGATCGTGACGATGCCGAGGATAACCGCGGGAATCGCTTCCAAAATGAACATCCACTGCCAACCCCGCATGCTCAACCAGTCGAGGCCGAGAAGGGCTGAAGAGATCGGCGCGCCGATCATGGCCGACAACGGGATGGACACCATGAAGAGGCCAATGGCCTTACCGCGCGTCTTGGCCGGAAACCAGTAGGTGAGGTACAGGATGATGCCGGGGAAGAAGCCAGCCTCAGCGGCGCCGAGCAAAAAGCGAATAATGTAGAAGCTGGTTGGATTGGTGACGAATGCCATGGCACCGGACAACAAGCCCCAGGTGATCATGATGCGCGCGATCCACACTCGCGCACCGAGCTTGTGTAGAAAGATGTTGCTCGGCACTTCGAAAAGCGCATAGCCGATGAAGAAGATGCCGGCGCCCAGTCCATAAACGGTCGCGGAAAAACCGAGATCCGCATTCATGGTCAGCGCTGCAAAACCGATATTGACGCGGTCCAGATAGGCTATGAAATAAAGAAGCATAACAAAGGGAATGAGCCGCCAGAGAACGGCTTTCATGGTGGAAGCCTCCAGGCTTCCATTTTCTGTTTTTGACATGATTTCCTCCACAGTAATCAGTTGTCTGCAAGTCAGGTCACACGCGCGGTCATGGCGCCCGGCATATGGCCGCCCGGTGAAAGGCAAGCCGCACGCGGCGCTCAGGGCTCCCAACCCTGGCTCCGCAGCCGGTCAAAATGCGCCATGGACCTGTGTGTGATGTCAGTAGGATCGTGAGAGCATCGCTTGGTAATCTTCGTGGGAAGCCTCGCGCGGATTGGTCTTATGGGTGTGATCTTTCAGCGCGCCGGCGATGATTGCGGGAAACAGGCTCTCTTCAACGCCGAGCTCGGAGAGCTTGACGGGAAGACCGATGCGCCGTGTCATGGATTCCAACGCAGGCACCACGTCGTCGGGACCGGCAAGACCCATGGCATGAGCCAGACGGGAGAACTTGTCTTCGTCGATTACCGTCTGTGCCGAGCGATTGAACTCCAGAACCGCAGGCAAGAAAATCGCATTCAGCGTACCATGGTGCAGTTTAGGGTTCAGGCCGCCCAATGAATGGCTGAGGCTGTGAACGCAGCCAAGACCCTTTTGGAAACTCATTGCTCCCATGGTCGCGGCGATACTCATGTTGAGCCGGGCGTCACGGTTGCCGGGTTCTGAAGTGGCGGCTGCAAGATGCCCCCAGGCACGGCGCAGCCCCTCAAGCGCGATACCATCGGCTGGCGGGTTGAAGGAGGGGGCGAGATAGGTCTCGATGCAATGGGAAATCGCGTCCATCCCGGTCGCCGCTGTCAGCATGGCGGGGAGGCTGAGCGTCAGTTCCGGATCGCAGATTGCCGCTTTCGGTACAAGATAGTTCGATAGGAGACCGACCTTGCGGCCGTCCTCGAGGATGATGATCGCGCCGCGCCCGACTTCGCTTCCTGTGCCAGAGGTGGTTGGAATGGCGATCACAGGGAATGTCTTGGCGGAGATTTTTTCCGTGCCGCCTTCGATTGCGGCAAAGGTCTTAAGCGGTCCGTCATGCGCTGCCATCACCGCGACCGCCTTGGCGAGATCAAGCGCTGAGCCTCCGCCGATTGCGATCAGACCGTCCGCGCCGCTGGAGACAAAAAGCTCGGTTGCCGCGCGTACGGCCACTTCGTTGGGATTGCCGGGCGTTTCGTCATAGATGCCCGCAACCTTGTTGCCGACGAGCGCGCGAACCCGTTCTACCATCCCGAGCGCCGATATCGGCTTGTCGCTGACAATCAGCGCTCTGTCGATTTTTGCCAGTGCAAGCTCGTCTGCCAAAAGTTCAAGCGCACCATATCCGAACTGGACACGGGTGATGTAGTTTATCAGTGGCACGTCTAACCTCCCAAATTCGGCGCAAGCGACCCCTGCCGGCCCTGTGAGGGTCGTCGCGAGAGCCAGCAGCTTGTGCGTTGGTTGACGACGATATCGATATATTTCCCCTCGTAAATGCGCTAAGTGTCGATATGGGTATAACGGGAGGGAATACATGATGATGGATCAGACGATGCGCGGGCTTGGCCGTCTCACGATGCGGCAGATCCACTTGCTTGCTACCATCGATGATGCCAACTCGCTCAAGGCTGCCGCCGCACGTATCGGCATGAGCCAGCCTCGGGCCACCAAAAGCCTCCAGGAAATAGAGGAAACCGCGCAGCAGCAGCTTTTCATACGCACCAATCGCGGGCTGTCGGCAACACCCGCAGGTCAATGCGCCATCCGCCATGCGAAGGTGATGATGTCTCAGGTTCGAAGCTTTCAGGAGGAGTTGCGCCACATTGCCGACGGAGAGTGGGCCCGGCTGCGGGTCGGCACCATCATGGGTGCGGTGCCGCTGGTGACGGAGGCCGTGCTTGCCTTCACCGAAAGATTTCCAAGCGTGTCGATCGAGATTTTGGAGGATACGAGTGGAGAGCTTCTGCGCCAACTCGATCGCGGCGATCTCGATCTGGTGATTGGTCGCAGCTCGGTCAGTCCGACACCCGAACTCTACGATGTCTTTGCCTTTCAGGATGAAATTCTGACGGTCGTCGCCAATCCGGCGCATCCGCTGGTGGGGCGCAAGCGCGTAACGCTCACCGACTTTTCCGACTCGCGCTGGATCGTCTACACGGCTCGAATGCCGATGCGCTTGTCTTTGGAACAGGAGTATCAGCAGGCGGGTCTTGCCTTTCCCCGCACGCTTGTCGAGACGCGATCCGCCTTCGCAACCATGTCTCTGGTTCAGTCCAGCCAGAACTACGTTGCTCTGCTTTCCAATGATGTTGCCAATGTATTCGCGGGTCTCGGCATTGCCCGCAAACTCTCTTTCAGGCTTCATTCCAAGAGCCAGGCCTATGAGCTGATTACCCGCACCCGCACACCCCTGCCACCGGCAGCCTCCGAGTTTATCCGGCTCTTGACGCTCAGGTAATGGTTTCGCTATCTGCTAATGTTATACCCCTATCAGGCAACAGCGGATTTACACCCGCCGGACTCCTCCTAAAATAACGCGACCTGCCGTACCAGGCCGACCACGATATCAGCATGATGTCCCGTATTGAGGAGATGGACGGCCTGCAAGGATCGAAAGGCTCCTTCCATGATCACGACCCTCATCGAACGTTTGCGCAGCATTGCAGGCGACAGCCATGTTCACGTCGGCGCCCGCGCCACCCGTCGCTTCCGCACCGGCTATCGTTACGGAGACGGGGAGATTGCTGCAGCCGTTCAGCCGGGCACGCTCTTGGAACAGTGGCATGTCTTGCAAGCCTGCGTGGACGCCGATTTGGCGATTATCCTTCAGGCCGCAAACACCGGTCTGACTGGCGGTTCCACGCCCTTCGGAAACGGCTATGACCGGCCAATCGTCATCATCAACACCATGCGCCTCTCGCGCGTCGATCTGATCCGCGATGGTGCGCAGGTCATATGCTTGCCGGGTGCGACGCTTGAAAGTCTCGAACGCCGATTGAAGCCGCTTGGGCGCGAGCCCCATTCCGTCATCGGCTCAAGCTGCATCGGCGCTTCGGTGACGGGCGGTGTGTGCAATAATTCCGGCGGCTCGCTGGTCCATCGCGGCCCGGCTTACACGCAGCTTTCGCTGTTTGCGCGGGTGAATGCTGACGGCAAGCTCGAGCTCGTCAACCATCTCGGCGTGGAACTTGGACAGAACCCGGAAGATGTTCTGGCGCGTCTGGACCGCGGCGACTACACCGCCGCCGACATCCACGACGAAAACGGCGCGTGGGCATCCGACCGCGAATATGCAAACTATGTCCGCGATATCGATGCCTCCACGCCCGCGCGTTTCAACGCAGATCCGAGGCGGCATTACGAGGTTTCCGGCTCTGCCGGCAAGGTGGCCGTTTTTGCGGTGCGCATGGATACCTTTGCTGCCGAGGCGCAAGAGCAGGTCTTCTACGTGGGTAGCAACGACCCTGCCGTGCTGCAGACGATCCGTCGCCACGTGCTGGGCCAGTTTCGTAACCTGCCGATTGCTGGCGAGTATATGCATGCCGATGCGTTTGGCGCAGCGCAGACCTACGGCAAGGACCTTTTCGTCTTCATTCAGAAGTTTGGTTCGGTCAATGTGCCTCGCGCCTATGCGGCGAAAAGCTGGTTCGATGGCGTCACCGAAATGCTCGGGCTTGGCAAGACGCTATCGGATCGTCTGCTTCAGACTTTGAGCCGGCTCTTACCCGAACACCTGCCGCGGCGTCTCATCGACTATCGCGACCGCTATGCGCATCACCTTATGTTTCGCACCGGTGGTGCCTGCATTGCGGAAATGCGCGACTACCTGAATTCGATCTTCCCGGCCCTCAACGGTGACTTTCTGGAATGCACGAAGGAAGAGGGAAAGGCGGCCTTCCTCAACCGATTTGTCACGGGAGGCGCCGTGGTGCGTTACCGCGCCGTTCATCGCAGGACGATCGAGGATATCGTGGCGCTCGACGTCGCCCTGCCACGCGATACGATCGACTGGTTCGAGACGCTGCCAGAAGAGATCAGCGACAAGATTGCGCTGAAAATCTACGTTGGCCATTTTCTCTGCCAGGTGATGCATCAGGAATATCTGGTGCATAAGGGTGTGGATTGCGAAGCGCTGGAGCACGCGATCATGAAAACGCTGGACGTGCGCGGCGCAGAATATCCGGCGGAGCACAATGTCGGCCACCTCTATGAGGCAAAGCCAGCACTCAAGGCCTTTTACCGTCAACTGGACCCAACCAACAGCTTCAATCCGGGAATCGGCAAGACATCGCGGCTGCGCAAATGGGAGGCAGTTGAGGTGACGGGGCAGGCGGAAGCGGCAAACGATGCCTGCGCCTGCGGAGACCTGCGTCAAAGCGGCTGACCGATTGCCTTTAAATATCGTGACGACGGATATTGCGCAGGATCTTGTGCAGAGTGGTCACGAAAGCGCGATATTCCTCGTCGTCGATGTCTTTGAACATCCGGCACATGTCGTTGTACATGATCGGCCAGACATCCTCGAACACGGCGCGGCCTTCATCGGTAATTGTCACATCGCGCACCCGCATGTCGTCGGCACGCGGTACGCGGCGCACGAGGCCCTGTTCCTCAAGCGAATCCAGCGTTCGGCTCATGGTCGATTGCTCGGTGACGGCGAAGACGGAAAGCTCGTTGATGGTGAGCGACGAGGAGACGTTAAGGACGGCAAGGGCGCGCATCTTCACGGTGGTGACGTCGCGCGCCTTCATGTCTTCGGCAAGGTTCGCGTTCCACCGCGCCATGATGCGGTTCATGATGTAGGGCGCAAAATTGTTGAGCCCGATCTCGCCGAGGCTGGGAATGCGTTTGGTCTGGTCGTCGGGATTTCCGAGGAATTCGACGGAAAAGCCGTTATCCATGTGATTTCATCCCTTTATCAGCGCAAAGACGAGGCGAGCAGGAAACCGGAGCCGCCTGCAAGACCCGGACCTGGATGCGTGGACGCCCCGATATGGTAAAGCCCCGCAACATGGGTCTTGTGGTTAACCGAGCTTTTGAACGGACGCCAGAGAAAGAATTGGTCGAGCCCGCAGAAACCGCCGTAAGGATCGCCGCCGACGAGGTTCATGTTCATCGCCTCCAGATCCGTCGGCGCGTAGGCACGGCGCTTCAGAACGATCTCGTCGAAATTCTCGATCTGTGCGCGCAGCATCGCCTCTATGCGATCGGCGAAGGCTTCTCGCAGCGCTTCCGTCCAGCGGCCGTCCGTCGGGCAGGCAAGCTCATTGCCCGCATCGCCCTTGATATGGCGCGGCGTGTCCGGCACCTGCAGCCAGAGAATGGCAGCGCCATCCGGCGCGCGGCTGGGGTCAAGCGATGTCGGCTGGCCGACGCAGACCGTCGGTTCTGCGGGAAGAAGGCCGCGTTCGGCTTCATTGGCTGAACGGGACACGCCATCGAGACCAGGGGTCAGGTGCAGTAGCGCCACCATGCTCAGTTCTTCCCCGGCGCGCCAACGCGGGGCTGCCTTCAGCGCATAATGGATCTGCATGTTGCCTTTGCCGTATCGATAGCTGGCAAGTCCTTCCTGCACGGGCTGGGGAAGGGTGGCGGATGAGGCGCTGAGCAGGCGCTCGTAAAGCTGGTGTGGCGTGACCGATGCGATGACGCCTTGGGCTGCGCGCAATTGCTTTCCATCGGCGAGCGTGACGCCGACGGCCTTGCCGGACCCATCGACATCGATCCGCTCGACATCGGCGTTGCGCATGATGCTGCCGCCCTGATCGGTGATCAGCCGCTCGAAGGCTGCGAGCAGATTATCGGCCCCGCCTTTGACGATTGGGCAACCCGCCGCCTCGATGGCAAAGCCGATGACGCGGGTCATTTCCGCGGAATAGGCGCTTTCCGGCCCAAGGCCGCAATGCAGCGCCCAGGGCGCAAAGAGCCCGCGTAGTTCTTCGGAGCGATAGGTGGTTTCCAGATAGCCACGCGCGGGCGCCAAGGCTTCACCGAAAAATGCGGTAAGCCCTTTCAAACCCCGTTTCCAGACCTCGCGACCAAGTAGCTTGGCTGTCGCCGTGGACCAGAGATTGCCGCCAAGCAAACCGAAAACGAAGCCGGCATTGCCTGCGAAACGACCCATCTCCCGGTCGAAGGCCTTGCCGTCCCCCTCGGAGATGCCATCGAAATGGGCAATGTTGCGGGCACGATCCATGGAAAGGATAGCATGCGTGCCATCCGGCCGTAGAACGCCGGTTGGCGTCGACGTGTGGCAGAATTCCAGCCCTCTCGCCTCCAGATCCCTGCCGAGAGCGGCAAAGGCAGGTGAGGTCAAAAACAGAACCATGGTCGTTGCCATGACATCGTGTCGATAGCCTGGAAGGGGGATCTCTTCGGTGCGCAGGCAGCCGCCGATGCGGTCGTTTCTCTCAAGCAGCACGACGCGCTTGCCCTTCTTGCCCAAGAGAGCCGCAGCCACCAGCGCATTGATGCCGCTTCCGACGATGATGTAATCAGGATCAGCCATGGGAAACTCCAGAGGGGCGAAGGCAGCATCTTCATGGTGGGGTGATGCGGAGGCGTGAACCACGTCTCCGACCGATAGATAAGGCTGTGCCAGGCTGGCTTAGACGACGAGCGCCAGCGCACGCACGGGCGAGCCCGTTCCCTTGACCAGCTTCAGCGGTGCCGCAATCAGGATCGCGCCCTTTGGTGGCAGCTGATCGAGATGGCAGAGGCTGGCAAGACCGTATTTGTTTGCCTTGTGCATGAGGTTGTGGGCAGGGAAGGGCGGGTTCATGCCGCCTGCGGAGCCTGCATCCGTGCCGATGGTTTCCTGGCCCCAGCCGATGATGCCCTTGGAGAGAAGATATTCGATGGCTTCCGCTGTTGGGCCGGGGGAATGCGGACCGTTCTCATCGGCATTGAGGAAGGTCTCCGTCGAGCTGTTGCGCTTGTACCAGTCGGTGCGCAGCAGCACCCAGGTGCCGGGTTCGATCGCGCCGTGCTCGGCTTCCCATTCCTGAATGCTCTCGACAGTCAGCAGGTAATCCGGGTTTTCAGCCGCTTCCTTTGAGCGGTCGATGACATTGACCGGCGCAACGAAGTTCTGCGGGGGGATGGTGTCGGTCGTGTTTTCGGCATTGTCCTTGCCGGTTATCCAATGGCACGGCGCATCGAAATGGGTGCCGGTATGTTCCCCAAGCTCCAGCCAGTTCCACGCCCAGAACGGGCCGTCCTGATCATAGGCGGAAATGGTGTGGACTTTGACATTGGGAGTGTTCTTGCCGAACTGCGGCGGCAGGTAAAGAACCGGCGTGTCCGGCCCAAGCGGCGCGGTCAGATCCACCACCTTCACCTTGCCGGAAAGCAACCCGCTGGCAAGCCCTGCAATCATCGAAGCATCGGTCATTCAAGTTCCCCTTTTTTGAACCGTCTGTTCCTGCTTCGTCAGCGCTGCTGAAAGAAGCAGATGCGATAATGGGAAAAACCTATGACCAAAAATATGGATATGCAAGAATTTTGTTTAAGCTTAAATTGTTTTTCGGAAGAGGTTTGAAGAGGCGTGATGGTGCCTTAAAATCAGCAAGGTGAGTGACATAGCTGCGGCTTGAGGAGACTCCCAGCCAAACCGCGCTGCTCTGAAGATTTTGCCAAATCTGTACATGCATATATCGGAAGCGGACTGCACCACGAAGGCATGCCAGCTTGAGAACCCCAGACCTCGCAATCGCCCGTCTGCCGCTGCCGAAACATTGCTTGAAGCTTTGAGAAAGTTGACCCCGCAGCACGAATGGTGTTCTAGACTAGCGATAAGAGCATGTCTCGTAAAAAGCAGGCAGAGGTTTCGCCGTTACGGGGCCGTGCGTTAGAACAAGAAACTTGAAGGGCCCGGGTTCTGTGAGAGACCGCGGTACACTTCAGGACAAGGGATGGGTTATGTCGGCTATCGATCTGGAAGCGATCATCAGCGATACGCAGGATGGCAAGAAACAGGAACTGCGCCTGTGGCTGCGCTTGCTGTCTACGACCAAACTCATCTCCCAGGAAATCCGCCGCCGCCTGCGCCGCGAATTCGGCGCCACGCTGCCGCAGTTCGATCTTCTCTCGCAGCTCTACCGCGAAACCGACGGCCTGCGGCTTGGCGAACTCTCCAAGCGCACGATGGTGACGAACGGCAATATCACCGGCCTGGTGGAGCGGCTGGAAGCAGACGGCCTCGTCATCCGCGAACGCCTCCCCGACGACCGCCGCGTCATCGTCGCCCACCTCACCGACAAGGGCCGCACAACCTTCGACGCCATGGCAAAGGCCCATGACGGCTGGCTGAAGGACATGATGGCCGACGTGGATCCTATCGTGATCTCGGGGCTGATTACGCATGTGGGGCAAGTGAAGCAGTCGACGCGCAATCATCTTTCGGGGGATGATGGGGACGAGGAGTGAGCTTGCCGAGTGCAGAAGTGAGTTGATTTTGCTTATTCCATGACTGACATGCCACAAGTCAGTTATTGTCATGGATCAGCAAAGCTGTAACTCGAGAAGGGTTCCGGTATTCTCGATCCGGTTCCTGCCATCGACGGCTCTACTATTTTAGTGGCGGCCTAACACCGTTACGCCTCGTAGCGGGTCCCGGCAAATGCTCAGAGACCCGCGCCGCATGAGGGAAAGAGAAGAATTACTGAGGCTTCTTCTGCTTGCTGGCCTCGACAGTTTTCGCACCCAGAGTAGGAGCGGCAGGCGGTGGGGCCTTGTCCTTCTTGGGTTTGCGGATTTCCTTGTTGCCTCTGACTTGACCCTTGGCCATTCGATTCTCCTCTTTAAAAGAAGAGATAGCCGCTCTTTGCAGCGGAATAGCAAGGGAAATCGATAACACGTTTCGGATGGAAGCAGCGATCAATGCGAAACTTGCGATTGGTGAGATTTGAATCAGTCGCTGGAAAGTTTGGTGGAGCTAAGCGGGATCGAACCGCTGACCTCTTGCATGCCATGCAAGCGCTCTCCCAGCTGAGCTATAGCCCCATAAGGGTTCCGGTATGTTTATCCGGTTCCGGGAACCGAAGCGGTTGTTTCCGTTCGGTGGCGGCTTGATACTTCTCATGAATGAAGATGGCAAGCCGAAAAGTTCGCCCGGCAACATTTTTTTGTGGCCGGGCGAAAAAACTTTGAAAATCAGGACTCTTCGTCGTCACCACCGACGCCGATGATGCCGGAGACGTCGTCATCGTCGTCATCTTCATCGGCTTCGAGGAAGGTGTCGTCGTCATCGTCCAGTTCGACATCGTCATCGCCGATATCATCAGGAACTTCGTCGTTGGTGTTGTCGCCATCGGCGTCTTCCAGCGAAACGAGTTCGACGTCCGTGCTTTCGGTATCGACTTCCTGCACGTCCTCTTCCTCGGCCTGTTCCATCTTGGCCTGAGCCGTCGTTTCCTCGAAGAAGGAAAGCGGCCAGGACTTGCCGGTGTAAGGAGAGACAACCGGGTCGCGGTTCAGGTCATAGAATTTCTTGCCGGTATCGGGGTCGGTGCGCTTGGTTCCAAGTTCCGCTTTTGCCACTGTCAAAGCCTCGAATTTTTGAATGAGTTCGGTCTTAACGCCGTGAATTCGGCAGTAGACGGTAAATTTATAGCCGGTCCCCTTAATCCCTGGCGTGGTGCCTGTCAAAGATAAACTGCATGGGATTACGGGGGTGGAAGTTTTCGGCCGCTCTCGGGGTGAATGCTCGCATTCTTTATGATAAAGCCCGCAGCCGAGACAAACGTCCATTCGAGATTTTATTCCCATGACTTTTATCATCGCCATCGATGGCCCCGCGGCTGCAGGCAAGGGTACGCTTTCGCGCAAGATCGCCGAGGTTTACGGCTTCCATCACCTCGATACCGGCCTGACCTATCGCGCCACCGCCAAGGCACTTCTTGATGCGGGCAAGCCTCTGGATGACGAGGCGATTGCGGAAGAGACCGCGCTCCACCTCGATCTCGCCGGACTGGATCGCTCGGTTCTTTCGCGACATGAGGTGGGCGAGGCGGCCTCGAAGATTGCAGTCATGCCCGCCGTGCGGCGCGCATTGGTAACGGCGCAGCGTGCCTTTTCTTTGCGCGAGCCCGGCACGGTTCTGGATGGGCGCGATATTGGCACCGTCGTCTGCCCGCAGGCACCGGTGAAGCTCTACGTGACGGCCTCGCCCGAAATCCGCGCCAGGAGACGTTATGACGAGATTGTCGCGGGCGGCGGTGCTGCCGATTACGAAGCAATTTTCACAGATGTGAAGAAGCGTGACGAGCGGGACATGGGCCGGTCTGATAGTCCTTTGAAACCAGCAGAAGACGCGCACTTGCTTGATACGTCGGAAATGAGTATAGAGGCGGCGTTTCAAGCGGCAAAAGCGATTATCGATGCCGCGCTGAAGAAATGAGAATTGCACGGGAACCGGCAGGTCCGATTTCCGTTCTGGAATGTCCCGAAAGCATGCCCTGCGCCGGAAAGCCTTGCACGACAAGGCGGGCATGGATTTCGGGAATGATCAACGCAAACCCCCGGCGCTTGTGTGTCCCTTGATGAAACGGACACTTCAGGAGATTTAATGTCTGTAGCTACCCCCACGCGCGACGATTTCGCAGCCCTGCTCGAAGAGTCCTTTGCTTCCAACGACCTGGCCGAAGGCTACGTTGCCAAGGGCATCGTAACGGCCATCGAAAAGGATGTCGCGATTGTTGACGTTGGCCTCAAGGTCGAAGGCCGCGTTCCGCTCAAGGAATTCGGTGCCAAGTCCAAGGACGGCACGCTGAAAGTCGGCGACGAAGTCGAAGTTTATGTCGAGCGCATCGAAAACGCTCTGGGCGAAGCCGTTCTGTCGCGCGAGAAGGCTCGCCGCGAAGAGAGCTGGGTCAAGCTCGAAGCCAAGTTCGAAGCTGGCGAGCGCGTTGAAGGCGTTATCTTCAACCAGGTCAAGGGCGGCTTCACGGTCGATCTCGACGGCGCTGTTGCCTTCCTTCCGCGTTCGCAGGTCGACATTCGTCCGATCCGCGACGTCACGCCTCTGATGCACAACCCGCAGCCCTTCGAAATCCTCAAGATGGACAAGCGTCGCGGCAACATCGTCGTTTCGCGCCGTACGGTTCTCGAAGAGTCCCGTGCCGAGCAGCGTTCTGAAATCGTTCAGAACCTCGAAGAAGGCCAGGTTGTTGACGGCGTCGTCAAGAACATCACCGATTACGGTGCGTTCGTTGACCTCGGCGGCATCGACGGCCTGCTGCACGTCACAGACATGGCATGGCGCCGCGTCAACCATCCTTCGGAAATCCTCAACATTGGCCAGCAGGTCAAGGTTCAGATCATCCGCATCAACCAGGAAACCCACCGTATCTCGCTCGGCATGAAGCAGCTCGAGTCCGATCCGTGGGATGGCATCTCCGCCAAGTACCCGGTTGGCAAGAAGATCTCCGGTACGGTCACGAACATCACCGACTACGGTGCATTCGTCGAGCTGGAGCCGGGCATCGAAGGCCTGATCCACATTTCCGAAATGTCCTGGACCAAGAAGAACGTACATCCCGGCAAGATCCTGTCCACGAGCCAGGAAGTCGACGTTGTCGTTCTCGAAGTCGATCCGTCCAAGCGCCGTATCTCGCTCGGCCTCAAGCAGACGCTGGAAAACCCGTGGCAGGCATTTGCCTACAGCCATCCGGCCGGCACTGAAGTTGAAGGCGAAGTCAAGAACAAGACCGAATTCGGCCTGTTCATTGGCCTCGAAGGCGATGTCGACGGCATGGTTCACCTGTCGGATCTCGACTGGAACCGTCCGGGCGAGCAGGTCATCGAAGAGTTCAACAAGGGCGACGTCGTCAAGGCTGTCGTTCTGGACGTTGACGTCGAGAAGGAGCGTATCTCTCTCGGTATCAAGCAGCTCGGCAAGGATTCCGTCGGCGAAGCTGCAACGTCTGGCGAACTTCGCAAGAACGCTGTCGTTTCCGCTGAAGTCATCGGCGTCAACGAAGGCGGCATCGAAGTGAAGCTCGTCAACCACGAAGACATCACCTCCTTCATCCGCCGCAACGACCTAGCACGCGATCGTGACGATCAGCGTCCTGAGCGTTTCTCGGTTGGTCAGGTTCTCGACGCACGCGTCGTCAACTTCTCCAAGAAGGATCGCAAGGTCATGCTTTCGATCAAGGCTCTGGAAATCGCAGAAGAGAAGGAAGCTGTCGCTCAGTTCGGTTCGTCCGACTCCGGCGCTTCGCTCGGCGATATCCTTGGCGCGGCTCTGAAGAACCGCGGCGAGTAATCGTCAGCCTCTAAAGCTTATAAGAACCCGCCGGAGCGATCCGGCGGGTTTTTTGTTGCAGTGATTTCCAGCTGTCAGGGGGCGAGGTGCAATTCATGGGGTCCTCGCCAGTAGATCAGGCGAAGTTGCCCATTCGCAGATAGTAGGATTCGGCATCGCCCACGCGGCCATCTTCGCGCGCGCCATCGGAGACCGAGTGATCGACCGGCTCATCATTGGCCGCCACGCGTTCTTCCTTCCCGGATAGATCGTCTGGATGATCTTGCTTCGCCTCGTTCTGGTCCGCTTGGCCGTGTCCGGCCTCTTCGCCAGCTTCGCCTTCGCCTTCTCCTTCAGAGGAGGGCCAGCGACCGCGGGGCGGTGCCTCCTCATCGCGCTTCTGCTCCTCGATCGGGTAGTTGACGAAGGGGAGCGGTGTGCCTGGCTTTGTCACCAGCGAGGCGACGGCGGATTGAAGTGCAGCCTGCTCGAAGACGAGGGTCTTGCCGTCGGCGGCGACCGAACTGCGGGCAGCTATTTGTGCTTCTGGGCGCAGGATCTCGGTGGCTGTCTCTTCACTCGGTGCGTCGGTGGCGTGCGCTTGCGGCTGTCCGGTTGTCATGACCTGCTGCTTTTTGGTGGCCTCGGCATTGGAGCCTTCTTCGTGCGGTAGGACTGGCAGCGCAGATGTGTCTGCAAGCGGATCGGCGCGCTCAGGCAGTCTACCCAGCAGCACAGCCAGTAGCAGTTTCTCCATGTCCTGCGGGCTCGCGGCACGAATCTGCGCCGCAATCGTCGCCGCGTCCGCTTTCAAGAACGAGGCGAGAGCAGCATCATCCATCGTACCATCTGGCATCACCATCGGTAGCTCCGCATTCGGGGGAAGGGCGATGGATGATCCGGCGTTGGTGGACAGAGCGGGTGGGGCAGACGCCTGCGCTTGGGGTACGGGCGGGGAAGCTTGAGGCGCACCGAGGGCTGCGGGAGTGGAAGCCGTCGCTGACGTGGCGTTTTGCGGAAGGAGAGGCGTCTGCGCCGTCGGTCTTGCAGATACCTCTGTTGAGGTCTGAGCAGCATGGGATGTCGGAGCAGGTACGTCGTCTGTCACGCCCCCTGTTGGTGCCAGAGCGGGGGTCACAGGTTTACCTGGCGAAGAGACACTTTGGTCCGGGGAGAGCGGCGGTCGAGGACCCTGCAAGGCTGGCGCGGGCACTTTGATCGGCAGAGGAGTAAGGGATGGGCTGTCGGGCATAAGATCCTGAAGATAGGGCGGCAGCGCCACCTTCACGCCATCCTTCGACTGGCCGACACGGGCCAGTTCCAGCATCACCGCCAGTCTTGCGGCATTGGGTCCGGCGTTGTTTTTCAGAATGTCCAGCATGAGCGCAATCGTCATGCCCTTCAGCAGCTTTCCCAGTTGCTGTTCAAGTGCAGCTTTCTGCGCCAATGGGAGAGATTGGAGGGCCGAGGTGAGACGGTTCACATAGGCTTCGGCATCTTCCCCCTCCAGGCGCTCCATTCCCAGAAGCGAGCCCAGAACCTCTGTCAGCACGGTTCCGGTGCGGTGAAGCTCCGCTTCGCCGGAGACGGCGCGTGCTGCGACGACCGGGGGATTGGGTGAGGTATCGGAGATGGCCTGAGGGACATTTGGCTGATTGACCGGCGAACTGACCGCATCCTGCTTCTGCCCCGCAGTCTGCGAGGAAAATTCTCCTGCTGTGACGGCACTGACGGGCGGCAACATGGCGCGCTCTTCCTTTGGTCCGAAGCGCGTTGATCCGCTGTCATCGCGTCGCAGCTTTGATGCTCAGGGATGCGCTCGAGCCGTTGCTCGTCATCCGCACCACCGGGGAATGATGTCCAAAGCCTACCCTTCGAAAGCAGGCGAACGAATCATTAAGAGCAATCATGACGGGGAATCGTTAATCGACTGCTAACCATAAGCGTGTGGCGTTGCCACGGACCGTCTCAGCTATGGGCGAAGATGTCGGTATCGTCCCAGCCCAGAAGATCGAGCTTTGCCCGTGTGGGCAGGAAGGCGAAGCAGGCAGTGGCGTGGTCGTAGCGACCGTCACGGATCAGCCGGTGGGTGAGCTTGTCGCGAAGCGCATGCAGGTGAAGAACATCGGATGCGGCGTATTCGAGCTGCGCCGGGGAAAGCGTCTCGGCCGCCCAGTCGGAAGATTGCTGCGCCTTGGAGATGTCAATCTCCAGCATCTCTTTCAGATTGTCCTTCAGACCGTGCCTGTCCGTATAGGTCCGGCAAAGCCTGGAGGCGATCTTGGTGCAGAAGACCGGCGTCGTCGTCACGCCAAAGGTGTGGAACAGCACGGCGATATCGAAGCGACCGTAATGGAAGATCTTCTCGCGGCTCGGATCCTCCAGCATCGCGACGAGGTTTGGCGCCTCCTTCTGCCCGGCGGCAATGCGTACGACGTCGGCCGTGCCGTCGCCGGGTGAAAGCTGTACTACACACAGCCTGTCGCGACGCGGTACCAAACCAAGCGTTTCCGTATCGACGGCGATTGCGCCTGTATAGCGGGCGGCATCGCTCGCAGAAATATCGCCTTCATGATAGCGGATCTTGGCAGCCATTTGGTACTCCGGTTACGCGTCTTCCGGTTCCGGCTATAGCGCAAAGTGGCTGCTGGCGATACCGCTTTTGACCCTGGAGCGCGGTGGGGTGTGACTGGACGCGCCAAGGACGCTCATCTTTTTTGACGAGTCGCATCCTGTCATCGCGAAAATCGATCTCGATTTTCGGGCCGATGCTCCAGGCGCTCTTGCCTCGTCAGGCGGTCGCGGTCTAGGTTGACGTCAAATTCCTGCCAATGACGAAAATTCCCATATCCATGACCAAGAAAATCTATCTCGCGGGACCTGAGGTCTTTCTCTCCAACGCGCGCGACATGCTGGATGCGAAGGCACAGCTTGCCCGAGACGCCGGCTTCACCCCACTGTCTCCCGGCGATCTTGAAATTCCGCCTGCCGACACAAAGACCGGCCACGGCTGCAATATCAACGCTATCGACGAGCATATGATGCTTGAGGCGGACGCTGTCATTGCCAACCTGACGCCCTTCCGGGGAATTGCCGCCGACGTCGGTACGAGCTTCGAGCTCGGCTTCATGTGCGCTCTCGGCAAGCCGGTGTTCGCCTATACCAATATGGCGAAGAACCATTTCACCCGCATCCACGATCACTATGCCGGCGATGTCTCACTCAGCGATGATGGGCGTTACAGAGGACCCGACGGGCTTTCAGTCGAGAACTTCGACATGGTCGACAACCTCATGCTTCATGGCAGCATCCTGCGCCGGGGCGGGGCCATCATCGTTGGAGATGCGGCACCTGAGGAACTCTATACCGATCTGACGGCATTCGGAGAGTGCCTGAAGCTTGCTGCGGCAAAGCTTCTTTAAACAGCACCATCAAGCGGAGAGCAGATATGACAGCCACGATTCTCATCACCGGAGCGACCTCTGGCTTCGGCCTTTCCACCGCGCGTCTCTTTGCAAGCCATGGCTGGAAGGTGATCGGGACCGGCCGTCGCGCCGAGCGGCTCCAAGACCTTAAAGATGAACTCGGATCGTCCTTCCACGGTCTGGCCTTCGACATTACCGATCAGGAGGCGATGCGTTCGGCTTTCGCTGAATTGCCGCAGGAGTTTTCTGCAATCGACGTCCTGGTCAACAATGCCGGTCTGGCGCTTGGAACGGCACCTGCGCCGCAAGTGCCGCTTCAGGACTGGCACACCATGGTTAACACCAATATTTCGGGACTGTTGAACATCACCCACCACTTGCTGCCGACGCTGATCGAACGCCGCGGCATCGTCGTCAATCTTTCCTCGGTCGCGGCGAGCTGGCCCTATGCCGGCGGCAATGTCTATGCCGGTACCAAGGCGTTCCTGCGCCAGTTTTCGCTTGGGCTACGATCGGATCTTCATGGCAAAGGCGTGCGCGTCACATCCATCGAGCCCGGCATGTGCGAAACCGAGTTCACGCTGGTGCGCACCGGCGGCAACCAGCAGGCATCCGACACGCTTTACAAAGGCGTCAACCCGATCCTGCCGGAGGATATTGCGAACACCATTCACTGGGTGGTGTCTCAGCCGAAGCACATCAACATCAACGCCATCGAGTTGATGCCGGTGAACCAATCCTTTGCAGGCTTCCAGGTCCATCGCGACACGCAGTGATCAAAAAAACGTCATAGTAAAAGCAGTTATGCAATTTATGCATTGCTGCCCTGCGAGTGCCGCGCTTTTCAGCGCCGGGTAACGGGAGTATATATTGATCATCGAAACGACGCACTCCTCCTCCCAGCGTCGTTCGATGTGGATTGGCGATACTCCTCCTCCCAATTGCCAATCAAGTTCAAAGCCTGCCGCACCTCCTCCCGCGGCAGGCTTTTTCTTTTCTGGATACCTCTTCGATATCTAGTTTTGCCTTCCAGGCGCGATCGCCGGCTCACGAGAGGTGGTTGCCGCATCCTGCTTTAAGAAAACCGAGTCCGACTTTCGGGCCGATGCTGTAAGGCTTCCCCACCTCGTTTCCTGTCGATATGTCACTCGGCTGCGGTCTTCAGGCACCCATCGATGATGGTGCGGATTTCCGCCCGGCAGGAGCCGCAATTGGTGCCGGCGCTGACGCAGGCGCCCACCGCCTCGACTGTGTGGCAGCCCTCGCGGATCGCGCTGGTGATCTGGTTGATGCCGACATTGAAGCAGGAGCAGACGGTGGCACCGGGATCGGGTCTGCCGGCGCCCGGCCTGCCCGCGACGAGCGCGAAGCGGTTGCGTAGATCCTCATGCCGCTCTTTCAGCTGGGCGACCGCCCAGTTTCGCGCAACGGCGACGGGCGCGGCCGCGATAAACAGCGCCGCCAGTAACTTATCTTCGTCAAAAAAGGCGAGCCGAATGTCGCCGGTTCGATTGTCGGCATAGCCGAGCGGTTCGACGTGGGCATCGATCCCGAAGATTTTTCGGCTCCAGCACATCCAGTCCTCCGGCAGAGTTTCGAAAGCAAGCTCCACACGATAGCCGCCCTCGGCCTTGGCGAGAGCCCAATAGGCGCAGTCGAGCTTTCGCGGAGCCGTAGCAGTCACCGCAAAGGCATAGGCCTTTGCTTGAAAGCGGCGCGCCGTAACGGCGACATTTTTCGATGCCGGCTGCCCGGAGAAGGGATCGGTGGTGGGCGGCACCAGCCTGTCGATCCGGGCATTGGCGGCGAACTGATCGTTCCAGTGCATCGGCACGAAGAGGCTGCCGCGTGCCTGCCTGTCGGTGATGAGCGCGCGCAGGATCACCGTGCCGAGAGGGCTTTCCACCTCCACCAGATCGGCACTCTCAATCCCCGCTTCCATCGCATCGCGGGGGTGAAACTCGACGAAAGGTTCGGCCAGATGTGAGGATAGCCGGGCACTTTTGCCCGTGCGGGTCATGGTGTGCCACTGATCGCGGATGCGGCCTGTGTTGAGCGTCAGAGGATAGTCGGCGTTGGTGCGGCTCGTGTGCGGCAGCGCTGTGGAGACGAAACGCGCCTTTCCATCCGCATGGAAGAATTTCCCATCGGCGAAGAAGCGCGTCGTCTGGCGGGTCTCTCCCGGGGGCTTTGGCCAGTTGAACGGTGCCAAGTCGTCATAGGTCGGTTGCCCGATCTCGGCAAAGGCGCCAATATCGAAATCACGGCTGCCATTGTTCTCGAAGGCCGAGAGGCTGGCATGTTCGGCGAAAATCTCCGCGGGATTGGCATAGGTGAACGCATCGGCGTAGCCCATGCGCTTGCCGACTTCGGCAAATTGCCACCAGTCGGCTTTTGCTTCGCCTGGCGCTGGAAGGTAGCCGCGCTGGCGGGATATGCGCCGTTCCGAATTGGTGACGGTGCCGTCCTTCTCGCCCCAGCCGAGTGATGGCAGCAGTACATGCGCATGGCGTGCCGTATCGGTCGTCGCCATGATGTCGGAGACGACGACGAAGGGGCATTGCTTCAGCGCCGCTTCCACGGCCCCGGCATCGGGCATGGAGACTGCCGGATTGGTCGCCATGATCCAGAGCGCCTTGATGCGACCATCGGCCACCGCCTGGAAAAGATCGACGGCTTTGAGGCCGGGCTTAGTCGCAATCGCCGGCGCTTTCCAGAAGCGCTGCACCCGGTCGCGGTCCTCGGCGCTTTCGATGGCCATATGGGCGGCGAGCATATTGGCGAGACCACCCACCTCGCGCCCGCCCATGGCATTCGGTTGCCCGGTTAACGAAAAAGGTCCCGCGCCCGGCTTGCCGATGCGGCCTGTCGCCAGATGGCAGTTGATGATGGCGTTGACCTTGTCGGTGCCGCTGGACGACTGGTTGACGCCCTGGCTGTAGCAGGTGACGACGTTTTCGGTGCGCTCGAAAAGGTCATAGAAGCGGATAAGCTCGGCGAGGCTGAGACCCGTCGCCTCGACCAGGCTGGCCATGCCAATGTCAGAGGCCGTTCGGACGGCCTCTTCGAAACCCTGCGTGTGGCTTTCGATATAGGTCTTGTCGAGCGTCGCTCCCTTGGCCAGATGCGCCAGCAGGCCGGTGAAAAGAGCCACATCCCCATCCGGCTTGATGGCAAGATGCATATCGGCAATGTCGCAGGTCATGGTCCGGCGTGGGTCTATCACCACCACCTTCATGTCCGGCCGTTCTGCCTTGGCCGCTGCAAGGCGCTGATAGATGACCGGGTGACACCAAGCGAGATTGGAGCCGGTCAGGATGACGAGATCGGCGAGAAACAAATCCTCATAGAGACCTGGAACCGTGTCCGAGCCGAAGGCGCGGCGATGGCCTGCGACGGAGGACGACATGCAAAGTCGCGAATTGGTGTCGATATTGGCCGAGCCGACGAAGCCCTTCATCAGCTTGTTGGCGAGATAGTAGTCCTCGGTCAGCAATTGTCCTGAGACATAGAAGGCGACCGAATCCGGTCCATAGGTCGCGATCGCTTCGGAGAATTTCGAGGCCACGAGATCAAGCGCCTCATCCCAATTCACTCGGTCACCACCGACGTGCGGGTAAAGCAGCCGGTCGTCGAGATCGAGCGTTTCGCCAAGTGCCGATCCTTTGGAGCAGAGCCGGCCGTAATTGGCGGGATGATCCGGATCGCCCTTCACCGAAACGCCACTGTCGTCATCGACCTTCGCGATGACGCCGCAGCCGACGCCGCAATAGGGACAGGTGGTCTTGACCTCTTGTGCCATGCTTACTCCGCAGCGATCATCATGCTTTCAAGAGCAACAGACAGGTTGCCATCGATGTTGCGCACGGCGATGGTGCGCACCGCACCCTCGTCGGCGCCTTCGGCCTTGCCGGTTTCCAGCGAAATGACCCAGTTGTGCAAAGGGCAGGTCACCGACGCGCCATGAACGATGCCTTGGGAGAGCGGCCCGCCCTTGTGAGGGCAGTGGTCTTCGATGGCATAGACGTCGTTATCGGCTGTGCGGAACACCGCAATCTTGCCCATCGGCGTCTTCACGCAGCGCGCGCCGCGCAGTGGAATGTCAGAGATATTGCCGATTTCGACCCAGTTCATCGTCGTCATCCTGTGTCCGGTTGGAAGTTTTGGGATGGGGCGACATCTCCTCCATGTCGCCCCACCACCCAGCGCTATGCACCGATGGCTTCGAAAGCCCCGGTCACTCTGCGGCTTGATTGAAGCCGATGGTCGCCATCGGCTTGAACTCGTGCTTGTGTTCGCCGGACACACGCTCCGACCAGGGATCGACCTGGGCGAACTTCTGGCTGAAGACAAAGCGCTCGTAGAAGCCCTTGCGTTTGTCGGCGTCATCCATGATCTGGCGGCGGATTTCGTCGTAGCCGATGCGCTTTGCCCACTTGTAGATGCGCTCAAGATAGCGGGCCTGTTCGCGGTACATTTGCGTCAGCGCCACGATATGCTCCAGCGCCTCATCCGCGGTCTTCACCAGACCGAGAATTTCAGTACCTTTGATGTCGAGGCCCGCAGCGCCGGCAAAGTGGATTTCGAAGCCGGAATCCACGCAGATCACACCAATATCCTTGCAGGTGGCTTCGGCGCAGTTGCGCGGACAGCCCGAAACGGCAAGCTTCAGCTTGGCCGGTGTCCAGGAGCCCCACATGAACTTTTCGATGCGAATGCCAAGCCCCGTGGAATCCTGCGTACCGAACCGGCACCATTGCTCGCCCACACAGGTTTTGACGGTGCGTAGACCCTTGGCATAGGCCTGGCCGGAGATGAAGCCAGCCTTGCCGAGATCGGCCCAGACGGCGGGCAGGTCTTCCTTTTCGATGCCGAGAAGATCGATACGCTGACCCCCTGTCACCTTCACCAGCGGGATCTCGAACTTGTCCACGACATCGGCGATGGCGCGCAATTCACCCGCATTGGTCACGCCGCCCCACATGCGTGGAACGACGGAATAGGTGCCATCCTTCTGGATATTGGCGTGAACGCGCTCATTGATGAAGCGGGACTGATAGTCATCCGCATATTCATCCGGCCAGTCGCAGACGAGGTAGTAGTTCAGCGCCGGACGGCATTTGGCGCAGCCGCAGGAGGTCTTCCACTCCAGTTCCTGCATGACGGCAGGAATGGTCTTCAGCCCTTTGGCTTTGATCAGACGGCGCACATCGTCATGGCCAAGATCGGTGCATTTGCACATGGGCTGCACCGCCGTGGGATTATAGCTGTCTCCAAGCGTCAGCGTCATCAATTGCTCAACGAGCCCTGTGCAGTTGCCGCAGGAGGCCGAGGCCTTGGTGTGAGCGCGCACATCGTCAAGCGAGGTCAGGCCCTTGCCGGTGATGGTGGAGGTGATTTTTCCCTTGCAAACGCCGTTGCAGCCGCAGATTTCCGCATCATCCGGCAAGGCTGCAACGGCCGCCATAGGGTCCAGAGGGGAGCCCCCCTGATAGGCTTGGCCGAAAATCAGTGTTTCGCGCATCTCTGTGATGTCCGCGCCCTTTTTCATCAGGTCGAAGAACCACGAACCGTCCGAGGTCTCACCATAGAGGACCGCGCCGATGATACGATTGTCTTTGAGGATCAGGCGCTTATAGACGCCCGCCGTCGCATCGCGCAGCACGATCTCTTCACGGTCATCGCCCTCGGCAAAATCGCCTGCGGAGAAGAGGTTGATACCGGTGACTTTGAGCTTCGTATTGGTGACGGAGCCGTGATATTCGGACTGGCCGCCGATCAGGCGGTCGGCCAGCACTCTGGCACTTTCGTAAAGTGGCGCGACGAGACCATAGCAGATGCCGCGATGCTCGGCGCATTCGCCGAGCGCGTAGATTGAGGAGTCCGACGTCATCATGCCATCATCGACGACGATACCGCGATTGACGGCAAGACCTGCTTCCTTGGCAAGGCCGGAGGCCGGGCGAATGCCGACCGCCATCACCACCATGGTCCCTTCGATGATGCGGCCGTCTTCCAGCTCGATGCCCTCGACTTTGGCTTCGCCGAGAATGCGCTTGGTATTGGCCTTGGTGATGATGTCGATGCCACGTTCGGTCAGCGCCTTTTCCAGAAGGTAAGCCGCTGCCGGATCGAGCTGGCGCTCCATGATGGTCGGCATCAGGTGGATGACGGTGACATCCATGCCCTGACGCTTCAGGCCATAGGCTGCTTCGAGACCAAGAAGACCGGCGCCGATGACGATGGCGCGGCCCTTGCCGCCGGCGATCTCCAGCATCTTCGTTACGTCATCGAGATCACGATAGGCAAGAACGCCTGGCAACTGGTGCCCGGGAACAGGAATGACGAAGGGCGAGGAGCCGGTGGCGATCACCAGCTTGTCGTAAGAGGCGGTGATGCCGTTCTCGCTGGTGACGGTTTTGCGCTCGCGGTCGATATGGCTGACCTTCGCGCCCTTGTGCAGGGTCACGCCATGGGCTGCATACCAGTCGTCATTGTGAATGACGATGTCTTCATAGGCCTTTTCACCGGAGAGAACCGGCGAGAGCATGATGCGGTCGTAATTGACGCGCGGCTCGGCGTTGAAGATCGTGACGTCGAAGACACCGGGGGCGGTCTCGAAGAGGTTTTCCAGCATCCGGCCCGGCGCCATGCCGTTGCCGATGATGACGAGTTTCTGGGGCTTTGTTTCGGACATGGGGTCTTACTCCGCTGCTTCGACGAAGCGGTGACGTTCGTAGAGGAACTTCAGCACAGCTTCGCGGCATTTGAGATAGGTTCGGTCGGATGCAAGCTCGATGCGATTGCGCGGTCGCTCCAGCGGCACATCGAGGATTTCGCCGATATGAGCGGCCGGGCCGTTGGTCATCATCACGATGCGGTCGGAAAGCAGAACGGCCTCATCCACGTCGTGGGTGATCATGATCATGGTGTTGCCAAGCCGCGCATGGATTTCCATCACCGCGTCCTGCAGATGGGCGCGGGTCAGCGCATCGAGCGCGCCGAAAGGCTCGTCCAACAGCAGGATTTTTGGTTCCATCGCCAAGGCCCGAGCAATACCGACGCGCTGCTTCATGCCGCCGGAAATCTCGGATGGCTTCTTGTCCTTCGCATGGGCCATCTGCACGAGATCAAGATTGCGCATGACCCAATCATGGCGCTCGGCCTTGGACTTGGTGTAGCGGAAGACCTTCTCGACGCCGAGATTGACGTTTTCGTAGACGGTGAGCCATGGCAGCAGGCTGTGGTTCTGGAAAACGACCGCACGCTCCGGACCCGGTTCGTTCACCTCGCGGTTTTCCAACAGCACCACGCCGGAGGAAACCTTGGTCAGACCGGCAATCAGGTTGAGCATGGTGGACTTGCCGCAGCCGGAATGGCCGATGACGGAGACGAACTCGCCCTTGTCGATGATGAGGTTGATGCCCTTCAGCACCTCTGCGCGACTGCCACCCTTGTCGAAATATTTGTCGATATGATCGAGCTTCAAATAGGCGTTCATGAAGAAATCCTCCTAGTTCGCTGCCGCGCCGCGGGTGATGAGCTTTCCGGCGGCCGCCACCAGCTTGTCGAGGACGAAGCCGACGACGCCGATATAGGCGAGTGCCACGATGATGTCGGGCAGGCGGGATGAATTCCACGCGTCCCAGATGAAGAAGCCGATGCCCACGCCACCCGTCAGCATTTCAGCCGCGACGATGGCAAGCCAGGAGAGGCCGACGCCGATGCGAAGACCGGTGAAAATGTAGGGCGCGGCGGATGGCAGCATGATCTTGTAGAAAAATTCGATCTGGTTGAGACGCAGCACCTGCGCGACGTTGCGGTAATCCTGCGGGATGTTGCGCACGCCAACTGCGGTATTGATGATGACCGGCCAGATGGAGGTGATGAAGATCACGAAAATGGCGGATGGATTGCTGTCCTGAAACGCGGCCAAAGACAGCGGCAACCATGCAAGCGGCGGGACCGTGCGCAGTACCTGGAAGATCGGATCGAGGCCACGCATTGCCCAGACGGACTGGCCGATGATGGCGCCGACAACGACGCCGACGATCGCCGCAAGACCAAACCCATAGGCAACACGTTCGAGCGAAACGAGAACGCGCCAGCCAAGGCCGATATCCTGAGAGCCATAATGGAAGAAGGGGTGGACGATCAGGTCGTAGCTTTCCTCAAAGACCTGGCTTGGAGGCGGCAGTGACGCGCCGGGCGCCGAACAGAGCGCCTGCCAGAGGCCGAGCAGGATGATCAGGACGACGAGTGGCGGAACGACGTTTCGCGCAATCGATGCGGCGATCCTGCGAGAGGAGAGTACCGACACGGGGCGGCGGTTCATGGCAATCACGGTGCCACCCTTTGGCGTCGCAACGGTGATCGCCGTGCTTTCTGTCTTGCGTGCGGTTGCGGTCATGGTCTTGTCCTGTTTCCGGATGGTGTGTTGCACGGGTTGCGCGCCCCTCCGCCGGCTGCGGAGGGGCTATGGCGTCCTCAGGAGGCCGCCTTGATCGACAGGCTGTCGAGATAGGCGGATGGGTTTTCGGGATCGAAGACCTTGCCATCGAAGAAAATTTCCTTGCCACGGGAGGTGGAGGTCGGAATATCGGCAGCGGCAACGCCCAAGTCCTTCGCAGCAGCGCGCCAAAGATCTTCGCGGTTGACCTGAGACACCAGGGCTTTGATGTCGGTGTCCGGCGCGAACTTGCCCCAGCGGATGTTTTCGGCAAGGAACCAGCTGTCATGGCTCTGGAACGGATAGGATGCCGCGTCCTTCCAGAACTTCATGTAGAGATCGGTGCCATGGGCAACGCGGCCATTGCCGTAATTGATGTCACCCTTCAAGCGGCCGAGCACATCCTTTGGCGGAACGTTGAACCACTGGCGCTTGCCGAGAATGGTCGACATCTCCTCCTTGTTGTCCATGCTGTCGCACCATTGCTGGGCTTCCATCACGGCCATCAGCATGGCCTTAGCGGCATTCGGGTTCTTCTCAACCCAGTCGGCGCGCATGCCGAGCGCCTTTTCTGGATGCCCCTTCCACAGCTCTCCAGTCGTACAGGCAGTAAAGCCGATGCCCTGGTTGACCAGTTGCTCGTTCCAGGGTTCGCCGACACAGAAGACATCCATGTTGCCGACCTTCATGTTGGCAACCATCTGCGGTGGCGGAACGACGATGGTGGAAACGTCCTTGTCCGGATCGATGCCGCCAGCCGCCAGCCAGTAGCGAAGCCACAGATCATGCGTGCCGCCGGGGAAGGTCATGGCCGCCTTGATTTCCTTGCCGTCCGCCTTCTTCTTTTCGAAGGCGGCTTTCAGTTTCGAAGCATCGAGCTGGACGCCGGTGTCGGCATAGTCCTTGGCAACGGAGATGCCCTGGCTATCGAGATTGAGGCGGGCGAGGATCGCCATCGGCACCGGCACGTTGTTCTGCGTCACCTTGCCGGTGTGCATGAGATAGGGCATCGGGGTCAGGATATGGGCACCGTCGATCCCGTTGGACGCGCCGCCGAGAACGAGGTTGTCACGTGTCGCCCCCCATGAGGCCTGCTTCAGCACCTCGACATCGGGCATGCCATGCTTGGCGAAAAGTCCCTTTTCCGATGCGACGATCAGTGGTGCCGCATCGGTCAGCGCGATGAAGCCAAGTTTCGCGCCCTTGACTTCAGGTTCGGACGTGGCGGCGAAGGCGCCAGAAGGGAAAGCCGTTCGGACGGCGGTGATCAGGGCTGCAGTGGCCGACGTCTTCAGGATCGAGCGGCGGCTGATCGAACTGGAAAGCATTTTCTTCATGTCGCATGTTCCCCTTTTTGGCAGCCTCATGGGCGCCCTATGACTTTTGCGAAGCCCAAAAACAAAAAAACGCCGCTCGGTGATGCGCCTTCGGAACGGGAGGAGGTTCCGGGCTGCATACCTTGCGACGTCTGTGTCGTATGAAGAACGCTGATAACGCGTTCCTGCTGCTCCGATCGCCGTTGACCCGAGCGTTTTACACAAAGCAAGCACCGTGCCAGTTTTTGTGCGTGTCTCTACTAAATTGAAAAATATAAGTTTTTTTAGATGCGGGGTCTGTAGTTGGTATTTAAGCCAAAAAATTTCAGGCTATTATTTAATCTGCGCTCCGACCCTTGGCTCCAAAAATGCAGCATTCGATGCTTCAGAAGTCGCCTGTCGCGGGTTGGGCCGTGGCCGAATTCTTAACCGGGAAGCGCTCGACATAGGCTGGAATGTCTGAGGGATCGAAGGTCATTCCATCCATGAAGAGTGCTCCTGCGCCATCGTTTTCATCCTGAAGAGCAGCGCCGCCCGTGCCTAGCGCCGCGCGATACAGGTCAGGACGATAGGCGGATGCGGCAGCCTTGGCACCCTCGGCCGAAAACGTGGTCTGCCCCCAGCGGATCATCTGGCTGTAAATCCAGAGCGCCTGTTTGGGTTGCGGATCGTTGGCGTGATCGGCGTGGAACTGGAAATATTTATCGATGACGCGCTGGTTGCCCTGGCTGTCGATATGGAATTCTCCTCCGAGCACGCGTCGGAGAATATGTTCAGGCGCGCCGATATAGCGCGGATCGGCAAGCGCTTCGCTCAAAGCCTGCCGATTTCCCAGGCCGTCGCACCAGCGGGCGGCGGCGTCCAATGCCACGAGAAGTCTCGCCACGCTTTCCTGCTGGCTCTCCGCCCAATCGGGGCGCATGCCGATGACTTTTTCCGGTGCGGACGGCCAGATATCCTGCTTGACGGCCACGATGCGCCCGACGCCGCGCTCGCAGGCAATCATGTTCCAGGGAGCGCCGACGCAAAAGCCGTCGATTGCACCGGCCGCAAGCGCATCGGAGGTTAGCGGTGGCGGCACGACCACCAGTTTGACATCCGTGTCCGGGTGGATGCCACCCGCTGCCAGCCAGTAGCGAAATTCGTAATTATGCGACGAGAATGGATAGGTCATGCCGAGCGTGGGCGTCGGCTCTCCCTTGGCCCGCATCTCATCAAGCACGCTTTTCAGCGCGCGGGCATTTTCCAGCGCCCCCGCTGTCGCGGACAAGCCGGTCGTCTCCTGCATCCTTGAGAAAAGCGCAGTGGAAAGCGTAATGGCGTTGCCGCCCCGCCCGAGTGAAAAGGGCGTGATGGTCGGCGAGGGGTTTGAGCCGAGACCGAGCATGGATGCCACCGGCATGGGGGAAAGCATGTGGGCAATGTCGAACTGGCGAAAGGCGAGGCGGTCGCGAACATTCGCCCAGGAGACATCTTTCACCAGGTCGAGCTTCAGCCCTTCCTTCTCGGCAAAACCGAATTCGGCCGCGGCAATCAGAACCGAGGCGTCCACAAGCGGAATGAAACCGGCCCGGAGGGTGCGCTGCCGGTCATTGCCGATCGGCGCAGGCGCTGCAATGCCGGATTTCCTGTCTGCAAGATCGTCTATGACCGTCATGCTATCGCTCCTCGTCCGGTGGCGGCCGTTACATCAGTAGCCCGGCAGCCGTGACCACGCTCTGCGCGATCTCGGACAATTTCTTTTTCTCGTTCATCGCCGTCTGGCGCAGCAGTGCGAAGGCTTCCTCTTCGGAAAGTCCGCGCATCTTCATCAATATGCCTTTGGCGCGCTCAATCACTTTGCGCTCTTCGAGCGCGGATTTCGCCTCGGCCAATTCTCGCTGCAGGCGGCTAAACGCGTTGAACCGGCTGACCGCCATATCGAGGATCGGCTTGACGCGCTCTTTCTTCAGCCCGTCGACGATATAGGCCGAAACACCGGCTTCCACGGCGGCCTCGATCGAGGCCGTGTCCGATCGGTCGACAAACATGGCGATCGGCCGGCTGATCGTGCGCGTGAGTTGAAACAGATGCTCCATCATGTCGCGATTAGGATTTTCCAGATCGATAACGATCACATCGGGCTGCAGCGTCTCGATGGTGCGGGCCACCCCGTTGACCTCGTGAATGACCGTGACCTTCATATGACCGGCCTCACGCAGTCCTTCCTCGATAATCGAGGCGCGGATGGCGTTTTCATCGATCACAAGAATGGTCAAATCCCGAAGCGTCATGCGCGCATCAATGCCGCAGACCTATCGAAATAGCAACGTTTTTCATCATGTCTAAAAATTAAGCAAATGAGTAGGGTCACAGCTTTCTTTGGTTCTGATCATTCTGTCAGCAGGCCGCTTCTTGACAATGATATGATGTTTGGAAAGGTTACTGACATGAGTGCAGGGGCTGATTGGATTTACGAGGCGAACCCGGTTAATCGCAAAAGTGCGGCAGAATCGGTATTCGAGGATTTGCGGTCGGCCATCGTGTCGGGCCGGTTGACGGTTGGCACACGCCTGCCATCGGAAACGCATCTGGCCGGTCGATATGGTGTCAGCCGCCCCATCGTGCGCGAAGCGCTTCGCTCGTTGCAGACGCCTGGCATGACGCAGACGCGCACGGGCAGTGGCACTTTCGTCCTGACGGATTCTCCCCGACAAGAGTTGCGCTACGGCGGCTATTCGGCACGCGATCTGATGGAGGCGAGACCTTTCGTCGAGGTGCCCGCCGCCGGCTGGGCGGCGCTTCGCCGAACGGACCAGCAGGTGGCGCGGATGATGAAGCTCTGCGGCGAGATGGATCAACAGGAAGATTTGCACAAATGGGTGCTACTGGACTGCGAGTTCCATAGCGCCATTGCAGAGGCTTCCGGCAACTCGCTGTTTGCCAAGGTGATTGCGGATGCCCGTGACAGCGTCAGCCAGCAATCGGAACTGCTGAACCTCATGGCCCACCGCCGCGTCGCCTCAAATATCGAGCATCGCAAGATTGCAGAAGCGATCGAGGCAGGCTCTGAAGATGGCGCGCGCCAGGCGATGGAAGCCCATCTTGGCAAGGTCAAGCAGGCGGTGACCTCTATCATGGGTGATGACGCCAGGTAAAGCGTAGCGTCTGGGAATGCCGGAAGACTGTCATCGTCTCCCGGCTTGCCTTGTCTGAATGTCTTATGCGGCAGGCTGCACAGCAGGTGCTGAGATATTTGCCAACAATTCCGGCCTCAGCGCCTCGATCAACTGTTCAGCGCTCATATAGCCTTTTTCCAGCACGACCTGTGGCACGGTTCGACCGCTTGCCAGTGCCTCGCGTGCAACCTCGGTTGCGGCGTAATAGCCGATCAGCGGATTGAGCGCCGTCGCAATGCCGATCGATTCTTCCAATCGACGCGCCATGATATCGACATTGGCGGTAATCCCGACGACGCAGCGTTCCGCGAGCGTCCGGCAGGCGGTGCCAAGCTGAGCGATGCTTTTCGACAAGGCCCGCACGATGACAGGCTCGAAGGCGTTTAGCTGAAGTTGACCGCCCTCTGCGGCCATGGTGACGGTGATGTCGTTGCCGATGACCACGAAGGCGACTTGGTTGACGACTTCCGGGATCACAGGATTGACCTTGCCGGGCATGATGCTTGAGCCGGCCTGTACGGCGGGGAGATTGATCTCACCGATGCCGGCACGGGGACCGGAGGACAGCAGGCGCAGGTCATTGCAGGTCTTCGAGAGTTTGACGGCGACGCGCTTCAATACGCCCGAGAGATGAACGAAAGCGCCAGGATCCTGCGTTGCCTCGATGAGGTCGCTTGCCGTTACCAGCGGTCGTCCTGTCAGTTGGACCAAATGCTTGCAGGCAATCGCGGCATAACCGGCAGGAGCGTTAAGGCCTGTGCCGATCGCCGTCGCACCGAGGTTGATCTCATGCAGCAATGCTGCCGATTCGATTAGGCGCGCACGGTCTTCCCCAAGCATCACGGCGAAGGTGCGGAATTCCTGGCCGAGTGTCATCGGCACTGCATCCTGCAACTGCGTGCGCCCGACTTTCAGAACGCCGTCAAATTCGCGGGCCTTCGCCTCGAAAGCGTCCTGGAGCACAAGCATGGAGGCGGCCAGTTCATCGATGGATTCGATCAAGGCGATGTTGATCGCCGTCGGATAGGCGTCATTGGTGGATTGGCTGAGATTGACGTGATCGTTCGGGTGCAGGTGCTTGTAATCGCCCTTGGCGTGCCCGAGAATTTCCAATGCGCGATTGGCGATCACCTCATTGGCATTCATGTTGGTGGACGTTCCGGCCCCGCCCTGAATCACATCGACGATGAATTGGTCGTGGAGGGCGCCGTCACGGATCTCGCGGCAGGCCGTGACTATGGCGTCCAGACGCTCCTGATCTAGCAGTCCCAACTCATGGTTTGCCAATGCAGCGGCCTCCTTGACGAAGGTCAGTCCGCGAATGAGGTAGGGATAGCGGCCGATCGTTGCGCCGCTGATCTGGAAATTCTCCGCCGCGCGCTGCGTGTGCACGCCCCAATAGGCATCTGCAGGGACATCCTTGGGCCCAAGAAGATCGCGTTCCTGACGCATCGTGATCATATCATCCTCCATGTTGATCCGATAATCTGTAAAGCTGCTAGACAGATTTAACTTGGTTTAATCCTGTCCATGATGTAGGTCAATGGCCGGGGAGAGGGTTGACGGGCGCGCAGTCGAGAATTAAGGGATCGAAAATCTGTCATGCAGCCTTACAGAATGGCTACCTTGACCTTTCGGCGCCTGGAGTTTTGACAGAGCATTGCTCGCGCAAGGACAGAACGGGTCATTCATCAAGTCTATGGACGATAGCTCTGAGGGAGGAGCGACACCAGTGGATAAGGTAACTCAAGCAAACCATGAACGTCAGGTCGAAATCCAGGAGGATTTCGGCTATCACAAAGCACTCAAACCGCGCCAGATTCAGATGATCGCCATTGGCGGCGCGATCGGAACTGGGCTTTTCCTCGGGGCGGGCGGGCGCCTTGCCATTGCTGGCCCCGCTCTTGTCTTCGCTTATGCAATTTGCGGCTTCTTCGCCTTCCTGGTGCTCAGAGCGCTTGGCGAATTGATCATGCATCGCCCGACATCGGGTTCGTTCGTTTCCTATGCCCGCGAGTTCTACGGCGAGAAGATGGCCTTCGCTGTCGGCTGGATGTACTGGATGAACTGGGCGATGACCTCGGTTGCCGATGTGACGGCGGTTGCCCTCTACATGAATTTCTTCAAGCAATATGTGCCCTGGATGCAGGGCATCGACCAGTGGGTGTTCGCGCTCGGCGCGCTCATCATCGTGCTCGGCATGAACATGCTGTCGGTCAAGGTGTTCGGCGAACTGGAATTCTGGTTCAGCCTGATCAAGGTCCTGGCGCTCTTCACCTTCCTGATCGTCGGCGTTTACTTCGTCATTTTTGGAACGCCAATCGAAGGTCACGTCACCGGCTTCAGCCTGATTGCCGATAATGGCGGCTTCTTCCCCAATGGCATTCTGCCGGCCTTCATCATCATTCAAGGTGTGCTCTTCGCCTATGCCTCGATCGAGCTGATCGGGACCACCGCAGGTGAAACGGAGGACCCGCGCAAGGTGATGCCAAAGGCGATCCGCACCGTCGTCTTCCGCCTTCTCGTCTTCTATGTCGGCTCGGTCCTGCTGCTTACACTTCTTTTGCCCTACACAGCCTACAAGGCAGGCGAGAGCCCGTTCGTGACCTTCTTCGGCTCCATCGGGGTCGAAGGCGCCGATATCGTCATGAACCTGGTCGTTCTGACCGCGGTTCTGTCGTCACTGAATGCCGGCCTCTATTCGACCGGCCGCATCCTGCATTCGATGGCGGTGTCCGGCTCTGCACCGGCGGCGCTGGCGAAGATGAACAAGGCTGGCGTGCCCTATGGCGGCATCGCGGTCACGGCTGTCGTCACTGTGCTCGGCGTCATTCTCAATGCCATCGTTCCTTCGGAAGCATTTGAAATTGCGCTCAATCTTGCCGCGCTCGGCATTATTTGCGCCTGGGGCGTCATCGTGTTATGCCAACTCAAGCTGTGGCATCTGTCCCGGCAGGGGAAGATGCAGCGTCCGGATTTCAGCATGATTGGCGCGCCTTATACGGGCATCCTGACGCTTGTCTTCCTGTTTGGCGTTCTGGTGCTGATGGCATTCGATTACCCTGCGGGCACATATACCGTCGGCTCTCTTATCGTCATCGCACCGACTTTGGTGGGGGGATGGTATTTGATGCGTGGCCGTATTCAGGAATTGTCGAAAGTACAGCAATTGCGTGACGCTGGCGCGCGGGGTCAGCAGTGACCATCGCAATTCCGACCGATCATGACAAAGGGCTGGTGGCGGTCATTGCCACCGGCGGCACGATTGCGAGCCAGCGTGACGAAACCGGGGCTGCGAAACCCTCGCTCTCCGGTGAAAACCTCCTCTCCGGCCTTGGCGGCGATAGCGCCTCCGTCAAACCCGTCGAGCTGATGGCGAAGGATTCCTCCAGCCTGACGATCTCCGACATGCAGGCGATCAGCGATGCGGTTGGTGTCGAGCTTGCCGACCCTGCGGTATGTGGCGTCGTCGTGCTTCACGGCACTGATGCGATGGAAGAAACCTCACTGCTCGTTCATCTACAGCATAGGCTCGGCAAACCGGTGGTATTCACCGGCGCGCAGTTTACGGCCGATAACCCGCTCTCGGATGGCCCGGCCAATCTTCAGGCGGCGATTGCCGCTGCCGCGACGCCATCCAATAGCGACAAGGGAGTTCTTCTGTCTTTCGGTGGCAAGTTGCTGCCGGTCTGGGGTCTCTACAAGCGCTCAGCCGACGATCCGGATGCGTTCGATCTTGCGGGACCTTCCGACTGTCCTCAAAGCCCTGAATTTTCGGCGCCGGTCGATGCTATCCGCATCGACATCGTCGCAATCTATCCGGGCTGTGAAGCGACCCATATCGATGCCAGTCTTGATGCGGGGGCCAAAGGCATCGTTCTTTGCGCTCTCGGCTCAGGTAATGCCAACGCGGACGTAGTTGATGCTCTGCGGCGTTGTCGCGAGAGACATGTTCCGGTCGTCGTTTCCAGCCGCGTTCCCGAGGGGCACCTGGTGGCGGGCTATGGCGGAGGCGGTGGCGGTCACGATATGGGTGCTGTCGGTGCCATCCATTCCCGAACATTGCGGCCTGGTCAGGCAAGAATTCTGCTGGCATCGCTTATAGCCGCGTCTGCTGGACACCGCGACATGGCGCGGGCTTTCAACGACTTTCGCGACTGAAACGATCCGCGGATAACACGGAAGTGGCAGAAATGTGATTTCTGCGGAACTTATCGTCTTCGACCCTGTTAAGCCCCAAGGGAAATTAACAGGGGCTCTTCATGGCGGTCACCATTACTGCTGTCGCTCTAGCGCTTGTCGGCCTTGCGCTTTTCGGCTTCGGTTCTCAACTTATCATGCTCGGGGGAAGCTTTTATTACGCTCTCGCCGGGCTTGCCTTCGTTATCACGGCAATTCTTCTTTTCAAGCGAAACAAGGCGGCGCTGCATTTCTACGCGCTCTTCGTGATCGCGACCCTCGGCTGGGCCTTGTGGGAAGTTGGTCTCGACTGGTGGCAGCTTGGACCGCGTGGCGGCCTGATCATCGTGATCGGCATCTGGCTTTTGATGCCATGGATCCGTAAGCCACTCGGTTTTGTCAGCCCGACCGGCATTCGCTACAGAGCAAATGCCGTCCCGCTTCTGGTCGCTGTCGTCATTTCCATGGGTGTGGCCGCCGTATCGATGACGCAGGACCCGCATGACCAGGAGGGCAATCTTCCGACGGAGGTCGTCAACAACGCGCCCTCTTATGGAAACGCTGTTCCGGATGGCGAGTGGCATCAATATGGACGGACGTCCTATGGCCAGCGCTATTCGCCGCTGACACAGATCACCACTGCCAATGTTGGCGATCTGAAGGAGGTCTGGCGTTATCAAACCGGCGACGTCAAGCTTCCCGACGATGTTGGCGAAACGACGTATCAGGTCACGCCGCTGAAGGTTGGCAAGACACTCTTCCTCTGCACCCCGCACAATTGGGCGATCGCCATCGATGCGGCGACCGGCAAGGAAAAGTGGAAATATGATCCGAATGTCGGCCTGAATCCCAATCGCCAGCACCAGACATGCCGCGGCGTGACTTACTATGCCGATCCAGCCGCTCAGGCAGGCTCGCAATGCGCCGCGCGCGTCTATTTGCCAACATCGGATGCTCGTCTGATCGCGCTCGACGCCGAAAGCGGCAAGGTCTGCACGTCATTCGCAGACCAGGGCGTTCTCCATCTCGAAGTCGGTATGAAGTACAATCCGGCTGGCTACTACTATTCCACATCGCCGCCCGCCATTGCCGGCAACAAGATCATCGTCGGCGGCGCAGTCAACGACAACTACTCCACCCAGGAACAGTCGGGCGTCATTCGCGCCTTCGATGTGAACAGCGGAGAGCTGCTGTGGAACTGGGATTCCGGAAACCCTACCCAAACCCAACCGCTTCCGCCGGGTCAGACCTATACGACCAACTCTCCCAACAGCTGGTCCGTATTCAGCGTCGATGAAGCGCTTGGGCTCGTCTACATCCCTTTGGGAAATCAAGTTCCTGACCAGCTCGGAATGGGTCGGAGCGAGAATGTAGAGAAGTACTCCTCGTCGATCGTGGCACTCGACGTGAACACCGGGCAGGACCGCTGGGTCCGGCAGACGGTGCATCACGATCTCTGGGATATGGATGTGCCGGCCCAGCCGGTGCTGCTCGATATCACCAAGCCGGATGGTCAATCTGTTCCCGCTCTCGTCGGTCCGACCAAGCAGGGCGATATCTATGTGCTGGACCGTCGGACGGGTGAGCCAATCCTGCCGGTGACCGAAGAGCCGGCACCTGGTGGCGCAATTCCCGAGGACTTCTCCGCGCCGACGCAGCCTACATCTGCCTTGACCTTCAAGCCGGAACCGCTGCAGGAAAAGAACATGTGGGGTGTCTCGCTGCTCGATCAGCTCGCCTGCCGCATCAAGTTCCATCAGCTGAACTACGAAGGTCGCTACACCCCGCCGTCGCTGAATGGATCGATCATCTATCCTGGCAATTTTGGTACTTTCAACTGGGGCAGCGTCGCAGTCGATCCCGAACGCCAGGTCATGTTCGGCATGCCGACCTATCTCGCCTTTACCTCACAGCTCGTTCCGCGCGACCAGATCCCGCCGAGGGGTCAGGATGAAAAGGGCAGCGAGCAGGGTCTGAACCGCAATGATGGTGCACCCTATGGCGTGCTGATGGGCCCGTTCCTGAGCCCGATCGGCATCCCCTGCCAGGCGCCACCATGGGGCTATGTCGCCGGTGCCGATCTTAGAACCGGCAAGGTTGCCTATAAGCACAAGAACGGCACCGTTTACGACATGACGCCGCTGCCGCTTCCCTTCAAGGTCGGTGTGCCGGGTATCGGCGGTCCGATGATCACCAAAGGTGGCGTCGCTTTCTTGGGCGCAGCCGTGGACGACTATCTGCGCGCTTACGATCTGACGAGCGGCAAGCAGCTTTGGGAAGCACGCCTGCCCGCGGGTGGGCAGGCCACGCCCATGACCTACGCTCTCGATGACGGCAAGCAATATGTCGTGATGGTTGCAGGCGGCCACGGTTCAGTGGGGACGAAGCCGGGTGATTATGTCATCGCCTACACGCTCCCATAACCAGATCATTTCGCTAAAACCCTTGATGGCCGGGACTTCGTTCCGGCCATTTTGTTTATTCTCAGCACAATGATCCACTTGTTTTTGATATGTAATAACATTACAATGGCTTGCTTGACGGACGAGATCAAATAGGTCTATCTGGCTGGCGACGGTTCCAAGCGAGAGATCGTGCGGAATAATAGGGAACACGGTGAGGGGATATCTCCAATGCCGTGGCTGCCCCCGCAACTGTAAGCGGATTGTCGAGCACTCGTGGCGCATTCACCTGCGTCAGGCCACTGCGAATTATCGTGGGAAGGCGGGCAAGACGATCATCCGTGAGCCAGGAGACCTGCCGTCATAAGTTCATTCCAATGTCACGGGCGGGGATGCCCTGAACAGGAGACGTCATGATTGTTATTTGCGCCCTTCAGCGCTCACATCCATCTGTCTTTTCCCTCGTTCTCGATCGTCTCACTCCCGTGGCTGTCGAATGAGTGTTTCATTCGCGCTCACATGACGGCGTCTTGCTTGTCGGCAACGTCGACGATTTCGGGGATTATCGGACCATGACATTTCATTTCACCGGCGCGTTTCTGGCCGCTGCACTCACTGCGCTCTCGATCGTGCCGAAAACGGCAGAGGCTGCGGAAACGACCTACCCCTTGACGCTGAAAAATTGCGGCAGGGACGTCACCTTTCCGCATGCTCCACAGCGCACGGTTTCTCTCGGTCAGAGCACCACGGAAATTCTTTATCTGCTCGGACTGGCCGACAAGGTGGTCGGTACAGCCGTCTGGATCGGCCCGGTCATCACGGGATACGAAAAGGCCAACGCCAAGGTTGAGCGCCTCGCGGACAATGATCCGAGTTTCGAGAGTGTGGTTGCCAAAAAGCCGGATCTCGTAACCGCTCAGTTTCAATGGCATGTCGGTCCGGAAGGCATTGTGGCGAAGCCTGAGCAATTCGAAGAGCTTGGTATCCCGGTTTACACGTCGCCCGCCGATTGCACGGGTAAGGACAATTCGGGCGGCGGCGATGGTGTAAGACATTCGGTCTTCACCATGGACCAAATCTACCAGGAAATTGCCGAACTCGCACAAATCTTCAACGTGCAGGATCGAGGTGAGAAGCTCATCGCGGACCTGAAGGCCCGCGAGAACGCTGCGCGTCAGAAGATCGCATCCGTGGATGGCAAGCTCTCGGCTGTCTTCTGGTTCTCCAGCGCCGAACTGGATATCGATCCTTACGTGGCGGGCAAGAATGGTGCGCCCGGCTACATCATGTCGGCGCTCGGCATCAAGAATGTCATCGATAGCGATGAAGAATGGCCGACGGTTGGTTGGGAAACCATCGCCAAGTCCAACCCCACGATCATCGTCGCGGGCAAGATGGACCGCCGCCGGTTTCCAGCCGACGATATCGCAGTGAAGCTGAAATTCCTGAAAGATGATCCCGTTACAAGCCTGATGCCAGCGGTGAAGGACAACCATATCGTCGTCATGGATGCGCAGGCGATGAACCCGACGATCCGCACCATCGACGGCATCGAGGTGCTGGCCGACCAGATCGTCCAACTTGGCCTAGTGAAGTAAGAGGATGCCCGCTCCCTTGCTTTACACCCGCGCTGCCGTCATTGCAGCCGGGTGTCTTCTGGTGGCGCTTTGGCTGGGCGCCTCGATTGGCGAAACCTCCATTCCGATGGAGGTTGTCGCCAAGACCGTCGCCAATCGCCTCTGGCATGCCGGATATTCACTGGATGCCATCGATGAGGGGATCATCTGGAACTATCGTTTGAGCCGAGCCGTGGTTGCCGCCTGTTGTGGGGCATCGCTTGCCGTCTCCGGTGTCGTGCTGCAATCGCTGCTGCGCAATCCTCTGGCCGACCCCTATATTCTCGGCATCTCCGCTGGAGCATCGACCGGCGCGGTCAGCGTCGCCCTTCTTGGCTTCGGCGCGGGCATGCTGACACTGCCGCTCGGTGCATTTCTTGGTGCGCTCGTGGCTTTTGCGCTTGTCAGCCTGCTGGCGCTCAGGGCAGGGCGGGGTAACAGCGCAATCATCCTCGCCGGCGTTGCCGGTTCGCAATTGTTCAACGCACTTACCTCATTCATTGTCACCAAGGCCGCCAATGCGGAACAGGCACGCGGCATCATGTTCTGGCTGCTCGGCAACCTCTCCGGCGTTCGCTGGACGGATGTCTCGCTTGCCCTTCCCATAGCCATGTTCGGTCTTATCGTCTGCCTCTGGCATGCCCGCGCCCTGGACGCCTTTACCTTCGGAGCGGAGTCGGCCGCCTCTCTTGGCATCCCCGTGCGCCGCGTCTATGTCGTGCTTACGGGCACGTCTGCCTTGATGACGGCGGTGATGGTCAGCATTGTCGGATCTATCGGCTTTATCGGTCTCGTCATTCCCCATGCAGCCCGTCTTGTTGTCGGTGTTCGTCACGGACGCCTGTTGCCGGCCGCCGCGCTGATCGGTGCCATCTTTATGATCGCTGCCGATATTCTCTCCCGCACCATCATCGCTGGCCAGGTTCTACCGATTGGTGTGATTACCGCGCTCTTTGGTGCGCCGGCTTTTGCGCTCATCCTTTCGCAGCGAAGGAGGGCGGCATGATGCTGTCAGCGCACAACCTAAGCTGGGCGACGGGCGGCGTCGATATCGTCAAGAACATCAGCCTCGATCTTTCTGCCGGCGAGTTTCTCGGCATTGTCGGACCCAACGGGTCGGGCAAGACGAGCCTCATGGCCATGCTCTCTGGCCTGAGAAAACCGCGCTCCGGTGAAGTCTTGCTGGATGGCAAGTCGTTGAACCAGCTTCAGCGCCGTGATGTGGCGCGTCAGATCGCGCTTGTCGAGCAGCAGGCGGAGACGCAGGAGCGCATCAATGCTCGCCAGGCGGTGGAGCTTGGCCGTATTCCGCATAAGGGCGCCCTGTCTCCATGGACTCCTCAAGATGATGAGATTGTCGATCAGGCGTTGCATGACGTCGATATGGAGGGCTTCGGGAGACGGATGTGGCACACGCTTTCCGGTGGAGAGCGGCAGCGTCTACATATTGCGCGCGCTTTGGCGCAGCAGCCGAAGATCCTGCTCCTGGACGAGCCGACCAACCATCTCGATATCGGACACCAGATCGCACTTCTGCATCTGGTTCAGCAGCAGAAACTGACAGTGGCCGCCGCCTTGCATGATCTCAACCATGCGGCGATGTTTTGTGACAGGGTTGCCGTGTTGAAGGCGGGAGCGCTCGTCGCGATGGGTAAGCCTTGCAACGTGCTGACCCCGGATCTCATCCTCGATGTGTTCGGCGTTCATGTCGACGTGGAACGAGAAGGCGAGGATGCCTGTCATATCCGCTATCGCGCCCCGACCATGATCTACCCAGTAAGGACGACGTGATGAAATTGTTGCTATCCATTGCTACGGCCGCCGTCGCTTTGTCGCTGAGTGCAGGTCTCGCCTTTGCGGAGGACTTCGAGGTCAGGATGCTCAATCAGGGTAAAAAGGGTTCGATGGTTTTCGAACCCGATTATCTTCACCTCCAGCCTGGCGACACGGTGAAGTTCATCGCCACGCATAAGAGCCACAATGCCGCGACCATCGACGGCATGGTTCCAGAGGGGGCGAAGGGTTTCAAGGGCAAGATCAACGAGGAGATTGAAGTCACTTTCGATCAGCAGGGCTTCTACGGCATCAAATGCTCACCGCATTTTGGTATGGGCATGGTCATGTTGATCAAGGTGGGTAAGGGTAGCCTGCCGGAACACTACAGAAGCGTGGCACTGCCCGCCCGCGCCAAGCCACGTCTCGACGCTCTATTTGCCGAGGCGGAGGCAGATCAAGGCAAACCTTGAGCATTTGATAGTAGGTCAGCCGCTCTTTCCGCAGCATCTCTGTCGGAAAGTGTGACCGATGGTCTTGAAGCGGTAGGCGCTCTTCCTACATCTGCCTCAACCCGCTGGTCCGGGCCCCTCTGGTGAAAGTCTCGGCGCTTTCACGATGTCGGACCTTTTCCGACATCACGCCGAGGCTGCAGAGGCCCCTCATGCTTTCCGATATCGCCGCATGGTTCATCACGCTGTTTGTCGTCGATCCGCTTCAGGCGGAAATGCGCGAACAGCTCGATCGTGCAAATGCGTCTACTGAGATCATCCAGCAATCGCAGCGTTGCGTTGCCAGCCAGGCGCCGCAGCTTCTGAACCGCGCCGGCGAAGACCCGGCATGGGCGGTCGCCACCGTTGTCGGTTTTACCTTCGGTTGGACGTCACCGGCGCAACTGCTGGATAAGGGCGATCCGAACTGCGCAGCCGTGATTGGCTTGTTGCAAGGCCGTGACGGTGAAGGGACCGAAGTGTAATATCTAAGACCTCAGGGTCTTAGACAGTTCCGTTGCGCCAGCCCCGGTACCATTCGACGAAACGCTGGACGCCTGTTTCGACGGGCGTTTCCGGCGCGTAGTTCGTGAGTGCACGCAACAGATCAGGTGAGGCATAGGTGCGCGGGACGTCGCCCTGTTGCATTGGTAGCATGTTGCGGATGGCCTTCTGGCCAAGGACCGTCTCCACCGTTTCGACGAAGCGCATCAATTCGACCGGTTGGCCACCGCCAATATTGACCACACGGAACGGTGCGTGCTTCGACAGCGTATCGGTCACACCCTCTTCGGTGACGCGATTGTCTTCGGAAGGCGCAATGTGGCTGAGGCGGATGATGCCTTCCACCAGATCGTCGATATAGGTGAAGTCACGGCTCATCATGCCTTCGCCGTAGATATCGATCGGCTGACCCTTGAGGATGGCATCGACGAACTTGAACAGCGCCATGTCGGGACGACCAAAGGGACCATAGACCGTGAAGAAGCGGAAAGCGGTCGTCGGTACTTTGTGGAGATGCGCGTAGCTATGCGCCATCAGCTCCATTGATTTCTTGGTGGCCGCATAGATCGTCATCGGCTCGTCGGCGCGGTCGCTCTCGGCAAAGGGCACTTTCTCATTCGAGCCGTAGATCGAGGACGTCGAGGCGAGCAGAAGATGCTTTGGCTGGAGATTTTTTGCCAGCTCCAGAATATTCCAGGAGCCGATGAGGTTCGAATTCACGTAGTCTTTGGGGCACTCGATGCTGTAGCGAACGCCCGCCTGCGCCGCGAGATGGATGATCACCTCCGGCTCGGCGAGATCGGCAGCGCGGTTCAGCGCATCGGCATCTTCCAGCATGCCGATCTGCGCTTTGAAGCCGTTTGAGCGGGAGAGGATCGCGTGCCGTTTTTCCTTCAGCGCCACATCGTAATATTGCGTCATCCCGTCGAAGCCGACGACGAAGTGACCATCGTCCAGCAATCGCTTGGCGAGATGAAAGCCGATGAAACCTGCCGTGCCGGTAATCAGATAACGCATGGGTGTGCAGACCTTCCGTTACTGTTCCGAGCGGCCGATGCTCGAATAGGAGAAGCCATGGGCTGTGACTTCGTCGGCGCGGTAGATGTTGCGCAGGTCAACGAGGACAGGGCTCTTCATGGTGCTTTTGAGACGGGCGAGATCGAGCGCGCGGAACTGGTTCCATTCGGTCACGATCACCAGCGCTTCGGCATCCTGCGCCGCCTCATAAGGCCCCTGCGCATAATCGATACCCTCGATCAAAGGCTTGGCATTCGCCATGCCTTCCGGGTCATAGGCTGTAACTTTCGCGCCGGCATCCTGCAATGTCTGGATGACGGTAATCGCCGGGCTGTCGCGCATGTCGTCGGTGTTCGGCTTGAAGGTCAATCCGAGAACGGCCACCTTCTTGCCGCGGATATCCCCGCCAGCGGCGGCGATGACTTTGCGGCCCATGGCGCGCTTGCGGTTGTCGTTCACAGAAATCGTTGCCTCGATCAGACGAACCGGGCTGTCATAGTCCTGCGCGGTCTTGGCAAGTGCCAGCGTATCCTTGGGAAAACAGGAGCCGCCGTAACCCGGCCCCGCGTGAAGGAATTTCGAGCCGATGCGGCCATCGAGGCCAATGCCGCGCGACACGTCCTGCACATCGCCCCCTACCTTTTCGCAGAGGTCGGCGATCTCGTTGATGAAGGTAATCTTCATCGCCAGGAAGGCATTGGCGGCATACTTGATCAGTTCGGAGGTGCGCCGGGTTGTGAAGAGAAGTGGCGACTGGTTGAGATAGAGTGGACGGTACACTTCCGTCATCACCGGACGTGCGCGCTCGTCGGAGAGGCCAACAACGATACGGTCGGGACGCTTGAAGTCGTCGATTGCCGCACCTTCGCGCAGAAACTCCGGGTTGGAAACGACGGCAAAATCCGCAGTCGGGTTTTCCTCACGGATGATGCGCTCCACCTCGTCACCTGTGCCGACAGGCACGGTGGACTTGGTGACGATGACGGTAAAGCCGGTGATGGCTGCTGCGATTTCCTTTGCTGCCGCGTAGACATAGCCGAGATCGGCATGGCCGTCACCGCGGCGCGATGGCGTGCCGACGGCGATGAAAACAACATCCGCATCTGCAACAGCCGTTTTCAGATCAGTGGTGAAGCTCAGCCGGCCGGCCTTGGCATTGGTGGAAACAATGACATCGAGACCAGGCTCAAAAATCGGGATTTGCCCGTTCTTCAACGCGTCGATCTTTTCCGGCATCTTGTCGACGCAGATCACGTCATGGCCGAAATCAGCAAAGCAGGCGCCAGAAACCAAGCCGACGTAACCTGATCCAATCATCACAATACGCATTAAACAACCTTTTTCCAGGCTGGGCGGTAAAGCCACTCAGCGACTTAATATTGTCTCTAAAATTGCTATTTATCTGCCTTCCTCTGCATTCACAAGCACACAAACGGATTTCAACGAGAATAGTAAAATTTTTTTGTACCGAATAAAACCAAACGGCTCTTCAAGCTATTCTCCCTTTACTATCAGTAACGCCTTCTTGCCGCAGGAACTTCATGACCCAACCCAACACTCTCCAGGACATTGCGTTCTGGCTGTCTCGACAGGGCTACGAGGGCACGCCGGAAGAGGAGCTGCTGGCGGGCTTTTGCGAACGCTGCAACGCGGCTGGCATCTCCATTTCCTCGGCTTTGGTCCTGATGGACACGCTCCACCCGGATTTCGAGGGGCATGCCTTCCAGTGGGACAGCCGCGATACGGTCAATTCATCCAGTGTCTATGATTTCACCGACGAGGGTACGGCGCGTGAGGCCTGGGAGAGCTCCGTCTTCTTTCACCTTCTGAAAGAGAATGCGGAGGAGATCCGGCAGCGATTGTTCCTCAATGAGCAGGCGAGCTTTTACAAGCTGGATGAACTGCGCAATGCGGGCCATACCGACTACATCGCGTCCATCCATCGTTTTACGGAGCGTGGTAGCATCGGGGAAATGAGTGCCTTTTATTCCCGCTGGCTCACCCGGCAGCCGGAGGGCTTTCATGACGATGAGTTGGCTGCATTGCGCATGCTGCTGCCAACACTGGCACTGGCCGTTAAAACGGCCTGCTGCATGCGCATCATCGAAACGATCACGGATGTCTATCTTGGCCGTGATGCCGGACGCAAGGTGATGAGTGGCACGATCACAAGAGGCGAAGTCGAGCGGATCGAAGCGGTCCTCTGGTTTTCCGATCTTCGGGATTTCACCGGCATTTCCGATCGCGCCAAGCCGGACCAGATCATCCCGTTTCTTAATGATTACGCCGGTCTCGTCATCGATGCGATCCATGCGCATGGCGGCAGCGTGCTGAAGCTGATCGGCGATGGCGTTCTGGCGATCTTCCGAAGTGGCAACCGCCAGGATGATTGTGCTGCGGCACTTGCCGCGGAAATGACGATGCGGACGCGTCTTTCCGTTTTGAACCATGAGCGTCACGCGAAAGACCTTCCGACGACAGATGTCTATCTCGGTCTCCATGTCGGTGAGGTTTTTTATGGCAATATCGGCAGCCGAGGCCGCCTCGATTTCACCGTGGTCGGCCCGGCAGTCAACATGGTCAGCCGCATTGGAGGTCTGTGCGGTTCGGTTGATCGCGATACGGTGATGTCGCGGGATTTCGTCGCCACTTGCCCTGAAGAGATGCAGGCGCTGATGGTGTCGCTCGGGCGATACGCCCTGCGCGGCTTTGCGAGAGCACATGAACTCTTCACCATCGACCCCGAACTGGCTTGATCTCCCACCAAAACCCCAACCGTTGCTGAAATGTCAGTGGTACCGCTTTTGTGTATTTTCGCCTTGTGAGTGTAGAGCATGAGGCGTAGCCCTTGTATCGAGGAGCCACCAATCATCATGATCTGACGCGCTTCAGCCGCGATCGCAGACCGGCTCTGCCGTATCTTTGCACGTTACCGTCTGGATTGTTCGTCATGCAAAAAGGTTTTCTTCTCGGACTGCTCGCTTACGCCAGCTTTTCCTGGGGAGACGCCACGATCAAGTCGCTTGGTCACCAGGTTTCGGTGTTCGAGATCGGCTTCTTCAGCATCCTGTCGTCTGCCGCCATCATCTTCTTCACCAAGCCACGGGAAGAACGGTGGCGCGAATTCTGGCGCATGAGCCGGCCTTTCGCGGTGCATGGGCGCGCAATCTCAGGCCTGCTCGCCGGTATTCTCGGCATCTACGCCTTCACGACGCTGCCCTTGGCAGAGGCCTATGCGCTGATCTTTCTGTCCCCGCTGTTTGTCACCATCCTCTCCGCAGTGGTGCTGAAGGAAGACATCGGGCTCTGGCGCTGGTCTGCGGTTTTTGCCGGTATCGTCGGCGTGTTCCTTGTCGTGCGACCGGGGTTCAAGGCTCTGGAACTCGGTCACCTGGCGGCAGTCGGTGTCGCTCTTCTGGCGGCGATGACGATCGTCATTTTGCGTTCGCTTGCCGGTCGTGAAAAGCGCACCTCGATCATGGGTGTGCTGCTCGTTTACGGCCTCACCTTCAACGGGATTTTGGCGATTCCGCATTTTCACGTTCCGACATTGCATCAGGTCGGCGCCTTTATCATCATCGGCATTTGCACGGCGGTCGGCCAGATCACGTTGCTGACGGCGACGAAGATCGCGCCTGCCAGCCAGATTGCGCCGTCGCATTATTCGCAGATCCTCTGGGCCGTGGGGATCGGCGCTTTCTTCTTCGCCGAGTATCCGGACACGCTTGCGGTGTTTGGCCTGATCGTGATCGCCAGTGCCGGGCTGCTCACGATGATGCGTGAAAAGATCCGGCTTGGGACCGTGCGCTGGAATCCGTTTTTCCGCAATCGCCTGTAACGATGTCGGCTTGGAAGATATCTAGGCACTACAGCGGCTTGCCAACCTGCTCCAGAAGCCAGGTTTGAAACGCTTGCGCCAGTACATTGTCCTGCCGCCCCTCCGGAAGAGCGATGTGGTAACTCTTGTCTGTCGCGAGCGGCACATCGAACAGGACGGCCAACTGGCCTGAAACCAGCTCGGCCTCGATCAGATATCTCGGCAGAAGCGCGAAGCCAAGCCCGCTAATGGTCGCTTCGATCAACATCGAGAATTGGTCAAAGCGGCTACCGCGATATGCGCCCTCCGACCCGATGCCGTTCATCTCGAACCAATCGGTCCAGAGTTTTGGGCGGGTGGTGACGTGCAACAGAGGCTTGGACAAGAGGTCTGCATGGGTCTCGGGCGTGTGTTTCGCGAGTAGCGACGGGCTTGCGACCGGGACGATGACCTCGTTGCAGAGGAAGGTGCAGGTGCCGCGCGCCCAGACCGGCTGTCCGTAATGGATTGCGATATCGAAACTTTCTTCGTCGAAATCGAAAGGCTGGGATCGCGATCCGACGGTCAGAACCGTTTCCGGGTGGAGCGCCATGAATTTATGCAGGCGAGGGGTCAGCCAGCGACTGCCGAAGGTGGGCAATGTGGCTATGGAGAGCGAGGCGCTGGAAGTGCCCGCCGTGACAGCGCGAACCATCAACTGCTCGGACTGGTGCAAGAGCTTCTGCACGTCGGGCAGGAACTTGCGGCCCGCATCGGAGAGCACGACCCGCCGTCTGATGCGCTCGAAGAGAAGCATGCCGGTCTGTGCCTCGAGGTCGCTGATCTGCCGGCTGACCGCACTTTGCGTCAGGTTCAATTCTTCCGCCGCCCGGGTAAAGTTTCCATGCCGTGCAGCACATTCAAACGCCTGCAGCGTGACGATATCGGGAACCAGTCGTCTGCGCGTATCCATTCCTGCCTCGCATCAACCCACCCGCTTTCCTCATTTGAAATGGGTGGTTCCAGACGTATATGATCTGGAAAGAGAATGAAATGGGTGGTTCGCACCCGACCCACTGCCTCGAGCCATCTCCCGCGTGCCGGAACAACAGGTGGCGAAAATCGTCAGGAGCCAGAATATGTCCGCAGCCAAAGTCGATGTCGTGAAGGAAGCAGCCGCGCTTCTGTCCAAGATGGGCGTCTCGTCCGATCTCTATCAGGGTGGCGACATGGCCTCCTTCAGCCCCGTGACGGGCGAGCAGGTCGCGAGCCTCAAGACGGTTTCCCCTGCAGAGGTCACAGGTATCGTCGAGAAGGCGGATACCGCGTTCCGCGCCTGGCGCCTGGTTCCCGCGCCGCGGCGTGGCGAGTTGATCCGGCTTCTCGGTGAAGAACTGCGCGCCTTCAAGACCGATCTCGGTCGCCTCGTCTCGCTCGAAGCCGGCAAGATCCCGTCCGAAGGCCTCGGCGAAGTTCAGGAGATGATCGACATCTGCGATTTCGCTGTCGGCCTGTCCCGCCAACTTTACGGCCTGACGATTGCGACGGAACGCCCCGGCCACCGCATGATGGAAACCTGGCATCCGCTCGGCGTCGTCGGCGTCATTTCCGCCTTTAACTTCCCCGTTGCCGTCTGGTCCTGGAATGCAGCGCTTGCCATCGTTTGCGGCAACTCTGTCGTCTGGAAGCCGTCGGAAAAGACGCCGCTGACGGCGCTTGCCGTGCAAGGTATTTTCGAACGCGCGGTCGCCCGCTTTGGTGATGCGCCGGAAGGTCTCAGCCAGCTTTTGATCGGCGATCGCGCCGTGGGGGAAGCTTTGGTCGATCATCCGAAGGTCCCGCTGGTCTCGGCCACAGGCTCCACACGCATGGGTCGCGATGTCGGTCCGCGTCTTGCCAAGCGCTTTGCACGTGCGATCCTCGAGCTTGGCGGCAACAATGCTGGTATCGTCTGCCCATCGGCTGACCTCGACATGGCGCTGCGCGCCATTGCCTTCGGTGCCATGGGAACGGCGGGCCAGCGCTGCACGACGCTGCGCCGCCTCTTCGTCCATGACAGCGTCTATGATCAACTGGTGCCGCGTCTGAAGAAAGCCTATGCTTCCGTCTCCGTAGGCAATCCGCTTGAAACGTCTGCCCTCGTTGGCCCGCTGGTCGATAAGGCGGCATTCGATGGCATGCAGAAGGCACTCGAAGAGGCTAAGGCGCATGGCGGTGTGGTCGCCGGCGGCGAGCGCGTCGATACAGGGTCTGCCAATGGCTATTACGTAAAGCCCGCACTCGTCGAAATGCCAAAGCAGGTCGGCCCGGTTCTGGAAGAAACCTTCGCGCCGATCCTCTATTTGATGAAGTATTCCGATCTCGATTCTGCGATCGAAGAGCATAACGCCGTCGCGGCCGGTCTCTCCTCGTCCATCTTCACGAAAGACCTGCAGGAAGCCGAACGTTTCCTCGCTGCCGATGGCTCGGATTGCGGCATCGCCAACGTCAATATCGGCACCTCCGGTGCCGAAATCGGCGGTGCATTCGGCGGTGAAAAGGAAACTGGCGGCGGCCGTGAATCCGGTTCGGACTCGTGGAAGGCCTATATGCGCCGGGCCACCAATACGGTGAACTACTCCAAGGCGCTGCCTCTGGCGCAGGGTGTGTCGTTCGACATCGAGTAAAGTCGCGCGACTAACACGAAGAGTCGAAAGGCTGGCAGAGAATTTTCCTGCCAGCCTTTTTCGTTCAGCCAATCGACATCAGGCTGGCATTGCCGCCGGCAGCCGTCGTGTTGACGCTGACCGACACTTCCTCAAGCAGCCAGTTGAGATTGTAGGGCTGGGTTACGCCCTGAACCTCTTCCATCGATGCGGCCTGAACCAGCACGAGCGGGCCTTCCAGCGTGGCGATCCGGCTGTTGACGGCGCGAACGCGATCCGCGTCCCCTTCCACCAGCGCGCCAGCGAAGGGTCCAGCGGCCTGCCAGTCGGCGCTCCAGGACAGGCGTGTTTTGACCGAAGCCGGCGCGGTTGCCAGAGCGTCTTCCAGACCGCTGTCCTTGTCGATGACGACGGTGTTGCCGGTGGCAAGTGCCGCCGCTAGCTGGCGATAAAGACCGTGCGTGGAGACCGGCGCCAGCAAGACTTTGCCGCGCGGATGAAGCGCGTAAATATTGCGCTCGCCAACCGGACCGGCAAGCTCCGTCTCGAAGCCGAGCGCGGACGACTGCGCGGAGGTTCTTGCCACTTCCGCCGCCTGCGTTTCGTTCTTGCCATCCAGCCATTGGGCCAGATCGATAACCGCCTGGTCCTTATGCTGCGCAGCGCGCTCCACCAGCGGAGCAACACGTGTCAGCCTGCCGAGATAGAGCGGCCCGCCTGCCTTGGGGCCTGTGCCGGAAAGGCCGCGGCCGCCGAAGGGCTGAACCCCAACGACTGCGCCGATGATGTTGCGGTTGACATAGAGATTGCCCGCCTTCACCCGTGACAGAACATGCGCGATCGTCGCATCAAGGCGCGTGTGTAGACCAAAGGTCAAGCCGTAACCCGTTGCGTTGATATCGTCGATCAGCCGATCGAGCTTTTCGCGCTTGAAGCGGATGACATGCAGGACAGGGCCGAAGACCTCGCGCTTCAGGTCGGCAAGCGACTTCAGCTCTATGATGGTTGGCGGCACGAAGGTGCCATTCTGACTGTCACCGGCGAGCGAAATCTGCTCGATCGTGTTGCCGAGGCCGCGCATGGCTTCTATGTGCTTTTCGATATTGTCCTTGGCTTCCGCGCTGATCACCGGGCCGACATCGACCGAGAGCTGATCCGTGCGGCCGATGCGCAACTCATGGAGCGCGCCCTTCAGCATCGTCAGCGTCCGGTCAGCCACATCGTCCTGCAGGCAGAGAACGCGAAGCGCCGAGCAGCGCTGGCCGGCGCTGTCGAAAGCCGAAGCGATCACGTCCGCCACCACCTGTTCGGCAAGCGCCGAGGAGTCGACGATCATGGCATTCTGGCCACCGGTCTCGGCAATCAGCGGAATGGTACGTCCGTCGCTCGAAACGCGCTCGGCAAGCTGCTTCTGGATCAGGCGCGCCACTTCGGTGGAGCCGGTGAACATCACGCCGGCTGTCTGCGGAGCCGCGACGAGTTGGGCGCCGGTCTGGCCTGCACCTGGCAGAAGCTGAACCGCGTCGGCAGGAACCCCGGCTTCGTGCAGAAGTCTCACGCCTTCGGCTGCGATCAGCGGCGTTTCTTCCGCCGGTTTCGCCAATACGGGGTTACCGGCAACGAGGGCCGCTGCAACCTGGCCGATGAAGATCGCAAGCGGGAAGTTCCATGGGCTGATGCAGACGATCGGTCCGAGTGGCTGTTGCAGCAGGCCGAATGTGCTGCGTGCTTCCGCCGCGTAGTAGCGCAGGAAGTCGATGGCTTCGCGCACCTCCGCGATAGCGTTGGGAGCCGATTTCCCGGCTTCGCGCATGATGAGGCCAAGAAGGGTTGGCATTCGTGCTTGCATGAGGTCCGCTGCCTTTTCTAGGCAGTAGGCGCGCGTCTCGGTGCTGGACTGCGGCCATGATGAGGATGCTGCGGCGGCCAGCGCCCTGGCGACATCCTCCTGCGTCGGTTCTGTCACATAGCCAACGATGTCGTCGTTGTCGCCGGGGTTTCTCACCGGGCGCGTCTCTCCGGAGGCGTTGGGGGCAGCAGCCTTCCACTCCATGGTAACGCTTGCCGAAAGCGCCGTGCTCAGTGCGGCGAGCGCATCCTCATTGGCAAGGTCCAGGCCGCTGGAGTTCACCCTTGCGCCATAAAGCGTTTCAGGCTTGGCGATCTTGTCATGCTGCGCGCCGGGGACCGGCATTGCCCTTACCACGGCGACCGGGTCTTCCAGCAGAGATTCGACTGGCACATTCGGATCGGCAATGCGGTTGACGAAGGAAGAGTTGGCGCCATTTTCCAGCAAACGACGAACGAGGTAGGCCAGGAGCGTTTCGTGCGTCCCGACAGGCGCATAGAAACGGCATGGGCGGTCAAGGTTCTGCTTGCCGACGACTTCGCTGTAAAGTGGTTCGCCCATGCCATGCAGGCACTGAAACTCATAGTCGCCGATTTTGAAGTTTGGGCCAGCGAGATGATAGATCGTCGCCATCGACTGCGCATTATGGGTGGCAAACTGCGGGAAGATGACGTCCCGCGCAGCCAACAGCTTTCGGGCGCAGGCGATATAGGACACATCGGTATGAACCTTGCGGGTGAAGACTGGGAAGTCTTCCAAACCGTCGAGTTGCGCGCGCTTGACCTCGGCGTCCCAGTAAGCACCCTTCACCAGCCGCACCATAATGCGGCGGTTGGAGCGGCGCGCGAGATCGATAATGTAGTCGAGGACGAAGGGGCAGCGGCGGCCATAGGCCTGAACGACGAAGCCAAGGCCGGACCAGTTGCCAAGATCTGCGTCGAGCGCCAGTGATTCCAGCAGATCGAGCGAAATCTCCAGCCGATCGGCTTCTTCCGCGTCGATGTTGAGGCCGATGTCATAGCTCTTCGCCAAAACCATCAGCGCCCTTACGCGCGGCAGAAGTTCCGCCATCACCCGCTCGGCTTGCGAACGGGAATAGCGGGGATGGAGCGCAGAGAGCTTGATGGAAATGCCAGGCCCACCATAAACGCCACGCCCGGCGGACGCCTTGCCGATGGCGTGGATTGCCTGTTCGTAATCGCGGTAGTAGCGCTCGGCGTCCTTGGCAGTCGTCGCCGCTTCGCCCAGCATATCATAGGAATACTGGAAGCCCTTGGCTTCGAGTGGCCGCGAGCGGCTGATGGCTTCCTCAATGGTCTGGCCGGTGACGAACTGCTCGCCCATCATGCGCATTGCCATATCGACGCCGCGACGAATGACCGGCTCTCCGGCACGGGAGATCAGCTTTGTCAGCGCGGCAGACAGGCCCCTGTCGTTGACAGTCGAGGTCAGCTTGCCGGTGATGACGAGGCCCCAGGTCGCGGCATTGACGAAAAGCGACCGACCGCCGCCGAGATGCGATTTCCAATCGCCGGTGGCGATCTTGTCGCGGATCAGCGCATCGCGTGTCGCCGTGTCGGGAATGCGCAACAGCGCTTCGGCAAGGCACATCAGCGCCACGCCTTCCTGGCTGGAGAGGGAATATTCCTGCACCAATCCCTCGACGCCTGTACCCTTGGCTTTCGCGCGCAGCGCCTCGATCAGTCGGCGAGCCGTTGCTTTGATCGTCTGGGCTTCGCTGTCGCTGACGCTCGCCGCGTCGAGAAGGGGTGCAAGGCATTCCGGTTCAGAGCGGCGATAGGCCGCGGTGATCGCCTGGCGGAGCGCGCTCTGTTCTCGGACCTGCGGTGCGAAACGGTCAAAAATGCCAACTGGCGTTGTCGCTTCAGTCAGTGCAACGGTGGATGCAGTTCCCGCCATCGGATCGGCCCTCGATTGGATTCGTGAAAAGATGAGGTAGCGTTTTGCCTTCCCCATATTGGTTCACAGAATAACACCACCGGCGAAATTGCTATGGCCTTATTTTAAGGGTAGAAAAGGGAAAACGAACTTTTATTTTCGAGTTTTGCAGGAAAATTGGATGATGAAGGCGCAAGAAACAGGCGATCTGGATCACTTCGATATGAGGATCATGGAAGCGCTCAGCGGGGACGGGCGAATGTCCGTGCTGGAATTGTCGCGGCGCGTGGGGCTTTCGAAGACGCCCTGCCAGACCCGCCTGAAGCGGCTTGTCGATGAGGGCTATATTCTGGGTTTCCGGGCGTCGCTCAATGCAGCGAAGCTTGGGCTCGAGCACATCGCTTTCACCGAGGTCAAGCTTTCCGATACGAGAGAGAAGGCGTTGGATGAGTTCAATGCAGCGGTGCGCAAGATCAAGGAGGTGGAGGAGTGCCACATGATCGCCGGCGCGTTCGACTACCTGCTGAAAGTAAGAACGACAGACATCCGCAAATATCGACGGGTGCTTGGCGAGAAAATCTCGAGCCTGCCTTCGGTCGCAAACACATCGACCTTTGTCGTCATGGAGTCTGTCAAGGATACAGGGATGTGACGGGCAGCGTCAGTGGGCCACCCGTCACATTATTAAACGCGATCAGCGAAGACCCATTGCAGCAGTGACTGCCGTGGTCTGGGCGTCGGGACCGAACTCGTTTTCGTTTTCGATGCCGAGAAGTTCTTGCAGACGCATTCGCGCACGGCTGACACGGCTCTTGATCGTGCCGACAGGGCAACCGCAGATCTCTGCAGCTTCTTCATAGGCAAAGCCGGAAGCACCGATCAGCAAAATGGCTTCACGCTGATCGTCTGGCAATTTTTCAAGCGCCTGGCGGAAATCGTGGAGGTCGACCGAGCCATGCTGTTCGGGCGGGACGGACAGGCGCGAGGTATATGCGCCGTCTGTGTCCTGAACCTCACGGCCGGATTTGCGGATCTGGCTGTAGAACTCGTTTCGCAGGATGGTCACCAGCCATGCACGCATATTCGTGCCAGGTTGATAGCTTTCCTGCTTAGCCCAGGCTTTCATGATCGTGTCCTGGACAAGATCGTCAGCGCGATCGCGAGAGCGAATGAGGGATATAGCGAATGCGCGCAGGTTCGGCAGGGCCGCCAGCATTTCGCGTTTAAAGTTGTGGCCGTCTTTTTCCACGTCTTGTGTCATCATTCACCCGAAGCTTTCGATCTGCGCTCAGCCTCGTCAAGCTTTTCGAGAAGGTCGAGGAACTTGTCCGGGATACCTTCATCCTGGACAGCGTCGTATAGTTCTCTCAATTTCCGGGTGATGACCGCTCGTCCGGAATCGGGCACACTTGGCCCCGCTCCGTTATCAGACGAATCCTGATCCGATTGAAACATGCTCATGAGTGCGGGTATTCCTTTTGTGACGCTTTATAAATGCGCTCACAAAAAAAACGTTCCAGGCCTGCGGAACTTTTTTTTCCTTCAGGCATTAATCCCGCAGGTTTGCGCTGCAGACCGCATGAACAGGGGAGAATTACATGTCCGTTTCTACACGCATTGCACCGCACCTACCTTATCTCCGTAGGTTCGCGCGTGCCGTTTGCGGGTCTCAATCCACCGGCGATGCCTACGTCGCTGCTAGCCTCGAAGCTCTGATCGCCGATGTCAGCATCTTTCCGCAGACGAGCAGCGATCGTGTTTCGCTTTATCAATTGTTTGTCTCTATTTTTAGTTCCGTCACGATCAACATCAAGACGGATGAGAACCTGACGGGCTGGGAAAAGCGCGCTTCTGCCAATCTTTCGGCCGTTCCGGCTGTGCCGCGCCAGGCGTTTCTGCTGACCACTGTCGAAGAGTTTTCTCCCTCGGAAGCCGCTGAAGTTCTTCAGGTTCCCGAAAGTGATATCGGCAAGTTGATCGATGAGGCGGCGTCCGAAATCGCCCGCCAGGTTGCGACCGACATCATGATCATCGAAGACGAACCGCTGATCGCGATGGACATCGAGCAGATGGTGACCGATCTCGGCCACAACGTCACCGGCATCGCCCGCACCCATAAGGAAGCGCTGGAACTCTTCCACCGCACCCAGCCAAAGATGATCCTTGCGGATATCCAGCTTGCAGACGGCAGTTCCGGCCTTGACGCGATGAAGGACATCCTTCAGATGACGACCCTTCCGGTCATCTTCATCACCGCCTTCCCTGAGCGTCTGCTCACCGGTGAGCGGCCTGAGCCGACCTTCCTTGTGACCAAGCCATTCAACCCAGATATGGTTAAGGCGCTGATCAGTCAGGCTCTGTTCTTTAATGAAAGTTCACGTGTTGCCGCGTAATTCATGCTGAGTGTCGTTATGTCCCGCAACTCTTGCGGCTGCTGGACGTTTGACGCAAGGATAGTCGGCGCGGGCGCTTCGCGGCTCGACGTCGTTTTCCGCTAGGAGATGAAATTGCATCGGCTCGCGTGGCACAACAGAGACCGAAACGAAGGTGAATTGCATGATTCGCTGGTGTTGGCTTTGCTCGACTCCGGCGAAACTGTCATGCTGCAGGATCGTGACCGGGATTACATATTCATTGCCAATCTGCCGGACGTTTGGAACCTCCCGACGGAGCGGGAAGACGAGCCTACGGACATCAACATCTTCGGCAAGGACCTTGCTCAGCGTCTGTCGGAGTTGAAGAAGGATCTGAGCGCTGCGGGCAGCCGCGGTACGCTTGAGGTGATGGCGGGCAAGGACAGGATATTTCAGTTCCATGTCTATTCCACGGTCAACATGTCTGGCCAGGGAGTGTTGAAGACGACAATCCGCGAGGTCACCGTTGAGCGTCGCCGCGAACAGTTGCTTCGCTCGCTGCTGCGCGAGGTCAGTCATCGTTCGAAAAATCTTCTGGCAATCATCCAGAGCCTTTCGGCACAGACGGCACGGTTCAGTTTCACCAAGGAAGATTTCCTGCGGAAATTCCGTGGGCGGCTCCATGCGCTGGCACAATCTCAAGATCTGATCACGGATTCAGATTGGCGCGGAGCGGAAATTTTCGAACTGTTGAAACAGCAATCGGATCTCTACCTTCCAGAATATCCTCACCTGGTTCAGATGAAGGGTGAAAACCTCCTGCTCAATCCGAATGGCGCTCTCTATGTGGGGCTGGCCTTCCACGAACTGGTGGTGAATACCGTCAGCCACAGCCCCAACCTGGCGCTTCACTTGCCCATCACGCTGGAATGCCGGCGCGACGGGGATTTCTTCGAAGTGAGCTGGAGCGAACCGCTTTCTCCGGATGATCTGCCCGCATCGCAAGAGAGCGACCGACGAAGCAACTTTGGTAGCGTTGTCCTCGAAAAGGTGGTGCCAGCAGCCCTTGCAGGGGAGGCGCGGTACGACATCTCGGCCAGTGACATCGGATATACGCTGCGCTTCCCTGCTCCGGTCGCGTCCTGACGCGAAAGACGTCCTTTGCGTGGAAACCTTTACGCAAAGCGCGATGGGACGGGCTCGAGATCGGGATCGATTTTTTCAGCCCATATGCGTGTAGAAAGAACTCGTGCGCCGCTCAGCATGTCCTAAAGCATGATCCACGTAAAAGTGTCCGGCGGTTTGTGACAGCGACATGCGCTACGCGACCTAGGGCGTGGAGCGAATCTGAACATCGCACCATGCTTTACAGGACACGCGGTCATCTCAGCGCATCTTTGACCAGCGGGCTATCTCAGGTGATGAGCTGAAGCGTACATTATCGACGGAGGACATTCCCCGCGTCTCCGCGTGAGTTGGCGAGTGAGGACTGTCGATCGATGACCCAAAAACAGAAAAGCACGGCTCGGGGGAGAGCCGTGCTATTCAGGGGCAGGTTTTCAGGGGCAAAACCTGCTGCGCCGGGCCTCTAGGCGGGGACGGGGAATTGGCCTGGCGTGCTGAAGAAACGTACGCACCTATTCTTGGTTCCAGAGGCCCAACGATATTTTACGCAGTCTCTGGGCCAGAATTTCTTTTGAGCAGCCGCTCCATGGGCGCGGTCATCGACCAAGTAAACCCGGTTTGCGCATAATCCGTTGAAACAACAGCAGAAAATGCGCTTTCCGCATGGCGCTTTATAATCGTAGAGCCAAATCCTCGACGTGAAGGCTGGCTGGCCGGCGGGCCGTCTGTCTCGGTCCACTCCATCGTGACGCTATCGTGATCGGTTGAATTAAAGGCCCAATGAAGCCGCACGCGTCCTTCCCTGACTGAAAGCGCGCCGTACTTGATCGAGTTTGTGCTCAGTTCGTGAAGGATGAGGCCGAGATTTTGCGCAGCTTCGGGCGATAGAAGGAAATCCTCGCCTGAGATATCGACCTGATTGGCTGTCGAGCCGAACACCTCAAGATGGCCTTTCACCAAGCGGTGGATCGGCAGGCCTTCCCACTGGACCTCGGCCAGTGCCGAGATCGACATGGCGAGACCTCGTAGTCTGCGATCGACTTCCTTCTGCAGCTCGGGAACGGTGGTGTTTTCCCGAGCCAATTGGCGCATCATCGCCTGCACCAGGGTCAACATGTTCTTGGACCGGTGAACCAGTTCATGCAAAATCAGCTGGTTACGGTCTTCTGCCTGACTGCGATCGAAAGACGCGTTGGAGAGTGCCACACCGACCTGGTTGAGTTCCTTGACGTTGGTTTCGACGCGCGAGACGATTTCGCCTTCGCCGATGCGTTCAGCCACGGCGACGAGTTGTTTGACGGACTGCCGCAATTGCCGGCCGACAAGGTAGGTGCCGAGGACTGCAGCCAGGACGATGAAAAGGCTGCCGATCAACATCTGCCGCCAAGTGCTGCGCAAGGCCGAGTCGCTACGGTCTATCGCGCCCGCCACGACCGCTTTCCAGGGCCAGCCGGGAAGTTGGGCATAGGCATAGATGTTGTTATGAGCATCGGTGAAGCTGCCGCTGAAAGCCGACATCCCGGCTGCGAGTTTTGCCGGCTCATAGGCGATACCGGGCGCTGCCTGTTGCATATTGCTTGAAATCACCACGCGCCCGCCGCTGTCGATCACCGAGGCCGACCATCCAGCGGGGATTGCGTCCGTCGAGATCAGGCTTGAGAGATCCTTCGCGGCTTGCGTAACGATCAATACGTCGCCAGCGGCTGCGAGCTGACGTGGCAGGGGAAGGGTGACGGTGAACACCCATTCCTTCCGGTTGGTGGCATAGAAGATGTTCGAAAGCATGATCCGCTTGGCATCGATCGCCTCCTGAATATGGGCATCCGCAGGAACCTGGCCTAGAGGCTGCCCGTAGGGAACGCGCGTATTGACCTTCTGAACGCCGTCGCGCGTGGCGACCACCACGTAGATGTTTCGCTGGCGCAGGCTTTCGCTGACGCGCTGATGAAAACTGGCGAGATCGCCATCTTCCAGTTCCGGAAACTGCACGAGGAGATTAAGCGTGGTGCTCAGTTCCTGAAGACGCCGCTCGATGTTGCGGCTGATGGCTCGTGCATCGTCGACGGCTTCACGTTGCAAATCTTCCCGTTCATCCGCTTCAAGCCGCAACATCAGATAACCGGCAAAAATAATCAGCGGCAGGGTCACCAGCGTCGTCATGATGACGATGTAGGTGCCAATCGATGCTGTGGGAGACAGTCTGGCGAAGAATGCTCTAAACCTGGAAATTGTCGTGCCCTTATACGTCCATAAGTGTCATCTTTTATGCTGAATGACGCACAGATAATAGCTGTCTAATTTGCCGGCACAATGCTGTTCCTTGCGGCAGGTAGCGATATCTATAGGCTTTTTTCTCCTTTCACCCTTTGTTGATGAGGGTGAAAAACCCGGAACCAATTTTGCCGTCGTTTCGTTTGCTCGGCGAACAGGTTGACGAAAAGGACAGATGAACTGTCACCAGCCAGTTTGGTTTAACGACGATGAAAGGAAGGTACGAGATGAAAAAGACATTGACCCTTATCGCGACGGCCGCCCTCATGGGTTCAACAGCGTTCGCACCGCTCGCCATCGCCCAAGACGCAACTCAGCCTGCGCCAGGCACGACGGCTCCAGCAAGCCCGAACGCCGCGCCGGCAACTCCAGTCATGCCGACAACCCCTGGCGCGACCGACACCTCCGCGAATGCTGGCGCCGCATCCGGCTCCTATCTGACGGAGCAGGCAGCCAACCAGATCAGCGCCAATGATTTCATCGGCAACTCGGTTTACACCTCCGCCGACGAGAGCATTGGTAACGTGACGAACCTCATCCTTGAAGAAAACGGCGGCATTGTCGCTGCTGTGGTCGGCGTCGGCGGATTCCTCGGAATCGGCACCAAGGATGTTGCCGTCCCGATGGACAAGCTCACGATGACACGTGACACCAACAATGGCACGGTCCGCCTGACGACGACCGAAACCGCTGAATCGCTGAAGGCAGCGCCCGAGTTCATGACCCTCAAGGACAAGAACGCGAACGCAAGCACCACGGCACCAGCGGCAACCGACACCACGCAGACAGGTGCTACCAAGCCCTAATCCCGTTACGGGAGAGGAGCGAGAGGGAGCATGATGCTCTTTCTCAGAACACCGGCCTCATTGGGGCCGGTGTTTTTTTGTGCTGAGCGGGTCTCTCAACGCTCCGCATTGTGGGTCGAATGCCAACGCCATGCGGAGGAGATGATATCCTCCAGCGTATAGCGCGGCTGCCAACCCAGGACCTCCCGGGCCTTGTCGTTATTGGCCACAAGCTTAGTGGAGTCGCCTTCGCGCCGTTCGGCGAATTCCACGGGGAACGGGCGGCCTGAGACTTTTGAAATCGCGTCGAGCAACTCTTTCACCGTCGTTCCAGTCCCGGTGCCGAGATTGAGTTCTACGGTCTCCCCGCCAGACAAGAGATAGTCCACCGCGCGGACATGCGCATCAGCGAGATCGAGGATGTGAATATAGTCGCGCACGCAGGTGCCGTCCCGGGTGTCATAGTCGGTGCCAAACACCTTGAAGCCCTGGCGGCGGCCAAGGGCCGCCTCGATCGCGAGCGGAATGGCATGTGTTTCGGGCTTATGCCACTCTCCGATACGGCCTTCGAAATCAGCACCCGCCGCGTTGAAATAGCGCAGCATCACAGACTTCAAATCCTTGTAGGTGCTGAAATCCTTGAGCGCCTGCTCAACGATCCATTTGGTTCTGCCGTAGGGATTGATCGGAGCCTGGGGGTGGCCTTCATCCAGCGGTACACGTTCGGGCAGACCATAGGTCGCGCATGTGGACGAGAAAACGAAGGCTTTTACGCCGGCGTCCATCGTCGCGGACAAGAGGGTCAGGGCGCCAATGACGTTGTTATCGTAAAAGGCGACCGGGCTCTTGACCGATTCACCCACCTCGATGAGGGCTGCGAAGTGAAGAACCGCCTCGGGCTGATGCTTGGCGAAGACCTCGTCCAGTCGCGCCTTGTCGCGAATATCCCCTTGCTCGAACGGTCCCCAGCGAACAAATTCTTCATGGCCATTGGAGAGATTGTCGAAAACGACAGGTTCGTAGCCGCGTTCTGCAAGCAACAGGCAGGTGTGCGAGCCAATATATCCGGCCCCGCCGACAACGAGAACTTTCTTCCGCATCCAACATCCTTTCAAAAAGAGACTGTTGGAGACTGCGTATCATTTTGTCGGAAGAAGGGTAGGGGAATTTTTTTGGAAAAGACCGCAAGGTAAATGCGCGTCCCTTGGAAACCGAGGGACGCGCATGAGAGTTTTACTTCTTGCGAATTGTCGTGCGTGTTGTGATGAAGCCAAGCGCCATCGCAATCAACAGCGTCGTGAACGGACGTTTTCCAAGAGCGCCAGCCGCCATTGCCTCGACAGCCAATGGTGCCGTCGCAAGCGGAGACGCAATTGGTGCACGGCGGTACGCCGTCGGGCGACGAAGGATTGCCAGCCAGACCAGCATGATCACGCCGAGCAGGAAAGCGCCGCCGGCAATCACCAACGCGGCAGGGCCAGCACCGATTTCCTTAGCAAGATAGATCGAGCCGCCGATGCCGCCAGCGATGACGGCAACCAGGAAGAAAAAGCCGGCAAGCACCCTAAGCACGATGCCGGTCTTTATACGGCGCGTGACGAAGGTGCCTTCCCGCTGTGTATCGCCCAGATAGAGCAAAAATGCTTGAAGCATGTTTGCGCCTTATCGACGCGTGACAAGGGCAAGAAGGAAGCCGGTTGCGACAGCGATGCCGAGAGACTGAAGTGGATTACGCTGAACCTGGTAGACCAGATTATCATTCAGCGTCTGAATTTCGTCGCGAACCGCATGAACGGTCTGCTCAGACTTCGCCATGGCATCATCGGCAACGCGCGATGCCTGTGCCTTGACCTCATGGGAAACGCCAACTCCAAGCGCCTTGACGCTCTTTGCGAGGTTGGAAAGGTCGTCACGCAGCTGCGACAGCTGTGCGGAGACATCCTCGGCCTCAGCGCTGTTGAGGGTTTCGCGTACCTTGTCTTCCACGTTGCGAACGCTTGCCATGTTCAATCCTTTTCTAGGGTGTCAAAATGCGCCTGACCTCCAAACGTAGGGCCCGCGCTTTTGTTCCCGCCTTTTGCGAAAACCCGCCAGGGAATCGTTGCAATTGTTTTCGACAGGTTTGTTTTCCTGTCACAAGCATCATATAAGGCCGGGAAAATGATCTCATGATCTCTATCAATTGGACGATGTGACTGGCCGATGCTGCAAACACCTTACTACCTGATCGACAAGACCAAGCTTCTCCGCAACATGGAGAAGATTGCCTATGTGCGCGAAAAATCCGGCGCCAAGGCTCTTCTCGCGCTCAAGTGCTTTGCGACGTGGTCGGTCTTCGACTTTATGGCTGAGTTCATGGACGGCACCACCTCGTCCTCGCTCTATGAGGTGCGGCTCGGGCATGAGAAATTCGGTGGCGAGACGCATGCCTATTCCGTCGCTTATGCCGATTACGAGATCGACGAAGTCGTCTCCCACGCCGACAAGATCATCTTCAACTCCATCGGGCAGCTAGAACGCTTCGCCGACAAGGCGTCCGGCATCGTTCGTGGCCTTCGCCTCAATCCGCAGGTGAGTTCTTCCACCTTCGATCTGGCAGACCCCGCGCGCCCGTTCAGCCGTCTTGGCGAATGGGATGTGGCCAAGGTGGAGAAGATCATGGACCGCATCTCCGGTTTCATGATCCACAACAATTGCGAGAACAATGATTTCGGCCTCTTCGACCAGATGCTTGGTCAGATCGAGGAAAAATTCGGTTCGCTTCTGTCGCGTGCGGAGTGGGTCAGCCTTGGCGGCGGCATTCACTTCACTGGCGAGAATTATCCTCTCGACCAGTTCTGCGACCGCCTCAAGCAGTTTTCTGAAAAGTACGGCGTGCAGGTCTATCTTGAGCCGGGCGAAGCATCGATCACCAAGAGCACGACGCTGGAAGTCTCGGTTCTCGACACGCTGTTCAATGGCAAGAATCTTGCCATTGTCGATAGCTCGATTGAAGCCCACATGCTGGATCTCTTGATCTATCGCGAGAACGCGAAGGTCGCGCCCAACGAGGGCGAGCATTCATATATGGTGTGCGGCAAGTCCTGCCTCGCGGGCGATGTCTTCGGCGAATTCAAGTTCGAAAACGAACTCAAGGTCGGCGATCGCGTCTCTTTCCAGGATGCGGCCGGCTATACAATGGTCAAGAAGAACTGGTTCAACGGCGTCAAAATGCCGGCGATTGCCATCAAGGAACTGGACGGCAGCATTCGAACCGTCCGTGAATTCGACTTTGTCGATTATCAGCAGAGTCTGTCGTAACAACGCGTTTTTGAAAAACGCATGTAGCACTCTTTCTCAAAAAGCCATCCCTGCGGGGAAAAGGAGGCATCACCTGAAATGAAGAAGAACGTTCTCATCATCGGCGCCGGTGGCGTAGCACAGGTCGTGGCGCACAAGTGCGCCCAGAATAGCGATGTATTGGGAGACATTCATATTGCGTCACGCACTGTCGATAAGTGCCGCAAGATTGTCGAATCCGTACGTGAAAAGAAGAGCCTCAAGACAGAGGTGAAACTTGAGGCCCACGCGCTGGACGCTTTGGATATCGAGGCCACGAAGGCCTTGATAGAAAAGACTGGCGTCCAGATCGTCATCAACGTCGGTTCGGCCTTCGTCAACATGTCCGTTCTTCAGGCCTGCATGGACGCAGGTGTTGCCTATATGGATACCGCGATCCACGAGGATCCAACAAAGATCTGCGAAACACCGCCGTGGTACGGAAACTACGAATGGAAGCGTGCCGCCGAATGCAAGGAAAAGGGCGTGACCGCCATTCTGGGCGTCGGCTTCGATCCGGGTGTGGTCAATGCCTATGCGCGTCTGGCCAAGGATGAGTATTTCGACAAGGTCACGTCCGTCGATATCGTCGATATCAATGCCGGTAGTCATGGTCGCTGGTTCTCGACCAACTTCGATCCGGAAATCAATTTCCGCGAATTCACCGGCGTGGTCTATTCCTGGCAGAACGGCCAGTGGCAGACGAACCAGATGTTCGAAGTCGGACAGGAATTCGACCTGCCGGTCGTTGGCAAGCAGAAGGCCTATATGACGGGCCACGACGAAGTGCACTCGCTATCCAAGAACATGGATGGCGCGGATGTGCGTTTCTGGATGGGCTTTGGCGACCATTACATCAACGTCTTCACCGTTTTGAAGAACCTTGGCCTCCTGTCCGAAAAGCCGGTCAAGACGGCTGAAGGTCTGGAAGTGGTTCCGCTCAAGGTGGTCAAGGCCGTGCTGCCCGATCCGTCTTCACTGGCGCCCGACTATGTCGGCAAGACCTGCATTGGCGATATCGTCAAGGGAACGAAGGACGGCACGGAGCGCGAAGTCTTTATCTACAACGTGGCTGACCACAAGGAAGCCTACGAAGAAGTCGGCTCGCAGGGCATCTCCTACACGGCTGGCGTTCCGCCGGTTGCCGCAGCGATGCTGATTGCCACTGGCGAGTGGGATGTGAAGCAGATGGCGAATGTCGAAGAACTTCCGCCGCAGCCGTTCCTCAATCTCTTGAACAAGATCGGCTTGCCGACCCGCATCAAGGACGAAAACGGCGATCGCGCCTTGACGTTCTGAAGCGACACACGCGAGCAAACGCTGCGCAGTTTTGCGCAGCATCTTCTCAGTCGATACAAAAAAGCCCCGTTCTGTGTGAACGGGGCTTTTTCATGCAGGTTGGAATTTCTGAAGCGCTTAGCTGTTCTGAAGTGCTTACTGGGCTGCAGACTTCTTGGCGCGTGTCTTGGGTTTGGTTGTTTCGGGAGCGATGGAAGCGGCTTTGACTTCGCCCTTCTTGCGATGAGCAGGCTTGGTCGCCTTCGTGCTCTGCAGCAAAGTGAATTCTTTCTTCGCCTGCTCCCAGTGCTCGGCATCACGGCCGTGCGGGCGGCCTTCGCTCTCCCAAAGTGTGTAAGCCCGCTTGCTGATCCACTCTTGTTCTGAAACCTGCATGTCTATCTCCTGGAGTAACGCCTTAACCCGTAACGGGCTGTCTGCATGGTCCGGCGGCAACGCTGGACAGGAATGAGCCGCGGTCTTCTACTTCTCTAGAGCGCCGTGCGTCTTTTCAGACGCACTAAAGACGCTCTATATCTTTAAATCTACGCATCTTGCGTTTCCGAAAAGCGATTCCGATTTTCGGGTTGATGCTGTAGTAGATGCCACGATTCTGCAGACGGTCAAGTCAATTTGCTGCGTCGCAATAGGCAGCGTTTTTTTGTTTTCTCATATACTCAATACGCTTTCAGGCGCCCTGTCTTCCCTCCGTTTGATAAATGTTGCGTGATGGAGCCACCGCATCCAAACTCCGTAAAAACGGGTTTGGAAGCACGACATGCGAAATAATTTTGGCGATGCAATAAAGCGGGTATCCAAGGCCGACATGAACCACGGATTTGCAACTGGATCGGCGCTATATCGGGTTTTATGAAGCATTATGGGAATCCACGTCGCGAGGTGAGATCCGCAACGCTACAGGCTGCTCCCCGAGCGCCAGAGTTCAGATTTTGACCATGCATCGGGTTAGAGATCTTCCGGAAAATTACTGCGAAAAGACCAGTCTCGGGAGTTGAACATTCTCAAGATGGGTCAGCCTGAGGTTCACGGTTCCTCGCCGAGGCTATCGTCCTTCTCTATTCTCCGCCTCCAATGAGATCCATGGGGGCTGACATGAAACGGATTGCGCTGATTGGCGCCGCACTTGCTGCTTTGATTTCCACCACCGTCTCCGCTGAGGAGCCGAAGACGCTTCTCAACGCATCCTATGATGTGGCGCGTGAGCTCTTCGCGGCTGAAAATGCAGCCTTCTTCAAATCCCATCCGGGCGTGACGATCGACCAATCGCATGCCGGCACCTCGAAGCAGGCCCGTGCGATCGTTGAGGGTCTGGCGGCAGATGTCGTTACCTTCAACCAGGTCACGGATATCGATTTCCTCGTGAAGCAGGGTTTTGTTTCCGCCGACTGGCAGAAGGATTTCCCTAACGACGCGTCGCCCTTCTACTCCTTCCCGTCCTTTCTTGTTCGCAAGGGCAATCCCAAGAATATCAAGGACTGGGATGATCTTGTTCGCGATGACGTGAAGATCGTCTTCCCGAACCCGAAGACGTCCGGCAATGCGCGCTACACCTATTTGGCCGCTGTCGCTTTCGCCAATGAGAAGTTCGATGGCGACCAGGCCAAGGTCGACGAGTTCATCAAGAAGATCTTCGCCAACGTTCCTGTCTTCGATACCGGAGGCCGCGCCGCGACGACCACCTTCGTCGAGCGTGAGATCGGCGACGTTTTGATCACCTTCGAGGCCGAAACCCGTGGCATTGCCAAGCAGTACGGCACGGACAAGTTCGAAGGCGTTGTGCCGTCCGTCAGCCTGCTTTCCGAATTCCCGGTCGCGGTCGTCGACAAGGTTGTGGACAAGCGCGACTCGCGCGAATTGGCAAAGTCTTACCTCGACTTCCTTTATACCGAAGAAGGCCAGCGCATTGCCGCTGAGTTCGGTCACCGCGTTCACAATGAAAAGGTTGCGGCCGAGTTCAAGGACCAGTTCCCCAGCATTCGCCTCGTCAACGTCAATGATGTTTTCGGCGGCTGGGACAAGATCCAGAAAGACCATTTCGCCTCTGGCGGAAAACTGGATGCGCTTTACGGCAATCGCTAATCGTTCTATGGCACAAATCCACATCGACCCGGCGGGATACTCGCCGGGTCGATTTTTGATCTTGTGTCTCTCCATCTCGTGCCGAGAAACAGGACCTTCGCCGATGCAGAGGGGGAAGATTTGAAACGCAATGTCCTGCCGGGGCTCAAATTGTCTCTCGGCGTCACGCTGCTTTACGTCGGCATCATCGTCGTTCTTCCCCTGGCGGCACTCGTCTTCAAGGCGGCAAGCCTCGGACCGGCGGAATATTGGAGCATCATATCGTCTCCGCGAGCCTTCGCGAGCTACCGCGTCACCGTTCTTTGCGCGCTGGCCGCAACAGTCTTCAACGTCATCTTCGGCCTCGCACTTGCATGGGTGCTGACACGCTATCGCTTTCCAGGCTGGCGTCTGGTCGATGCCATTGTTGATTTGCCCTTCGCGCTACCGACGGCGGTGGCCGGTATTGCGCTGACAGCGCTTTTTGCTGGAAACGGCTGGTTTGGCTCAGTTCTGGCAGAGGTCGGAATAAAGGTCGCCTATACGCCGCTCGGCATCATCGTGGCGATGGCCTTTACCAGTCTGCCCTTCATCGTTCGCACCGTTCAGCCCGTGCTGGAAGATCTGGACCCTGCATTGGAAGAGGCCGCCCAGTCGCTCGGTGGATCGGATCTCGAGATTTTTCGCAAGGTCATCCTGCCACTTCTGACGCCAGCGCTTCTTGCCGGCCTGTCGCTCTCCTTTGCCCGCAGCCTTGGCGAATTCGGCGCCATCATCTTCATTGCCGGCAATCAGCCCTTCTCGACCGAGATTACCTCACTACTGATCTTCATCCGGCTGGAGGAATATGATTATCAGGCGGCTGCAGCGATCGCATCCGTTCTGTTGATCACGGCTTTCGTGATGCTGGCGCTCACGAATTATCTGCAGGCACGCGCTTTGCGCTACACGGTGAGGAGCTAGAGAATGAGCGCTATTTCCTCTCGCCGCAAGCCGCCGCGCGTCGGCGATGCACCATGGGTGCGCCGAAGCCTGATCGGCTTCGTTCTCATCATCGGGGCCTTCCTGGTGGTGGCGCCTCTGCTGGTCATCGCCGTCGAGGCCTTTTCTCAAGGTCTGAAGGCCTACGCCGCGACCATCAACCATCCCGATACCCGTCATGCCATCATGCTGACGGTGATCACCGCACTGATCGCGGTGCCGATCAACACGCTCTTCGGTGTCGCTGCTGCCTGGGCGATCACCAAGTTCGACTTCTGGGGCAAGCGTTTCCTGCTGGTCATCGTGGAAATTCCCTTCTCCATATCTCCCATCGTTGCCGGCGTCGCCTATCTCTTCGTCTATGGCCTGCAGGGTCTGTTCGGGCCGTTGCTGGATGCCTATGAAATCAAGATTCTCTTCGCTCTACCGGGCATCGTCATCGCCTCGATGTTCGTCACGGCTCCATTTGTTGCGCGCGAGCTCATCCCGCTGATGCAGGCGCAGGGACGCGATTTGGAGGAGGCGGCAACTTCGCTTGGGGCCTCCGGCTGGCGCACTTTCTTTTCCGTTACGCTGCCCAACATCAAATGGGCGCTCCTCTATGGCGTCGTGCTGTGCAACGCCCGTGTCATGGGCGAATTTGGCGCGGTGTCTATCGTTTCGGGCAATATTCGCGGGCAGACCAACACGCTGCCGCTGCATATCGAGCTTCTTTATCACGACTATCAGGCTGCTGGCGCTTTCGCCTCCGCCTCAATTCTCGCGGCGCTTGCCGTTATCACCATCATCGCCAAAGTCGCATTGGAGCGGCGCGGTGCAGGTCGCGGACGTAAAAAGCTGAGCGCCGCAAACGCCGTCGCCACGGAGACGATTTCATGAAAATCCGCCTGCAGAATGTCGTTAAAACCTTCGACACGTTTCGCGCCGTGCGCGATGTCTCGCTCGATATCGAAAGCGGCGAATTGCTGGCGCTTCTCGGTCCTTCCGGCTCCGGCAAGACGACGATCCTGCGTATGGTTGCAGGGCTCGAATATACGGATGGCGGCCAGATCTATTTCGGCGAGACGGATGCAACAAACATCCCCGTCCGCGACCGAGGCGTTGGCTTCGTCTTCCAGCACTATGCACTCTTCCCGCATATGACGCTGAACGAGAACATCGCTTTCGGTCTGAAAGTATCGCGCGTGAAGCGGAACCGCGCCGAAATCGACGCCCGCGTTCAGGAGTTGCTGCGGCTGGTAAGGCTTGAGGGGTTGGGCGACAGGTTTCCCGCGCAGATTTCCGGTGGGCAAAGGCAACGCGTCGCCCTGGCACGCGCACTTTCCGTCGATCCGAAGGTTCTGTTGCTCGATGAGCCCTTCGGCGCGCTCGACGCAAATGTTCGTCGCGACCTGCGTCGCTGGCTTCGTGAAATCCACGACGAGTTGGGCATCACCACGATCTTCGTCACCCACGACCAGGAAGAGGCGCTCGATCTTGCGGATCGCGTCGTCATTCTCAACCAGGGTGAGATCGTCCAGCAGGGCACGCCGAAAGAGGTCTGCCGCCAGCCGAACAGCGCCTTCGTGATGACTTTTCTCGGAGACACTAACAAGGTTTCCGGGATTGCGAAGAACGGCAAGGTGTATGTCGGAAACACCGAGGTTCAGTTTGCCTACGGTCAGGCGGACGGACCGGTCGAGATCTATGCCCGCCCTGCCGATCTGGAATGGGAGGATTTGCATGATGGGATTCCCGCGCAAGTCACCCGCGTTCTGGACAGGGCAGGGGAGCGCCGAGTGATCGCCACGACGAGAGAAGGGGATCTTCTCGAATTCGATGTACCGCCGGAATCGTCGGTGGAAGCCGGAGACCATGGCCATGTGGTCATTCGCCGCGCCAAAATTTTCCCTGCAGCCGCGCGCGCTTAAGGTCGCTCCGCCTTTAGCGTATCGCGATCTTTCAGATTCGCTCGTTACGCTTTAGGCGCGACGGTGTCTAACAGAGTTCGATTAGCGGCTGGCGACCTGCTCGCCCTTGCCGTCGATGTTCAGCAGCGTGTCGATACGACGACGCTCATCCGAGAAGCGTGCGAGTGCTTGGCCGGAAAGGGACTTGCCGCCCGGAAGGCGAACCTTCATCGCATCCACTTTGGTGCCATTGACGATCAGCTCATAATGCAGGTGCGCACCCGTCGAAAGACCGGTAGATCCGACATAGCCGATCACTTGGCCCTGCGTGACGCGCGCTCCTTCTACCACGCCCTTCGCAATGGCGCTCTGGTGGTTATAGGAGGAGACATACCCATTGGCATGGCGGATCAAAGTCTGGTTGCCGTAACCGGATGCCCATCCCGCCTTCTCCACAACACCGTTGCCCGTGGCGATGATCGGCGTGCCGCGAGGCGCTGCCCAATCGGTGCCGGTATGCATACGGCTGAAGCGTAGAACCGGGTGACGCCGCATGCCGAAACCGGATGTCATTCGACCGTTCGGAACCGGATTACGGATCAGAAACTGGCGGATACTTTTACCTTCGCCATCAAAGTAATCGATGCTGCCATCGTCCGGGTTTTGGAAGCGGTAGAAACGCGTCTGGTTATCGCCGAATTTGGCATTGACGTAGAGCAATTCGGATTGTTCGGTCGCCTTGCCATCCGGTCCTTCGACCGAGAAAAAGGCCTCGAGTGAATCCGAAGGTTTCAGCTGTGCCTGGAAATCGACGCTGCTCGCCAGAAGCTTGATGAGCTGCGATACCATGCTCTGGTTCATGCCATAGGCAAGAGCGGCGCGATAAACGCCGTCATAAACACGCGGCAGATCGCGGTTCGCCGTCATTGGCGCGTTGCCGCCGTCAAAGGCAGTCGCGACCGCATCGAGTTTTGGCGGTTCGCTCGCTGCGACGAAGGTCTTCTGGTCGTTTGCCGCCACCGTCACGACGTGGCGGTTCTTGCGGTAAAGGCTGGCGCGAACGATATCGCTCTTCTCGTCGTCCTGCAAAATGCCGATGCGGAGAACGTCACCCGCCTGCAGTTCCCCCGTCCCATTGACCGACGCTAGGGCTGTCGCGGTCTGCTTGGCTTGTTCCTTGGAATAGCCGGCGCCGAAAAGGGCAGCCTCCATCGTCTGACTCTGCCGCACGGGAATGACGTCGTCGGCAAATTCCGGCAGTTTGACGGTCGGTGCCTGCGGCGTCGAAACCGACATGTTCTGTTCGACCACGCGGGCCGCCAGTCCCGCGGTGATGTCCACATCCTCATCGGCCTCGAAACGACGTGGATCGATATAGTAGAGCGCGGCAAGCTGTTCGTTGCCGTCCGTCAGGATGGAGCCGTTGGAGCGGACCGCTTCTTCCACCTCATCGAAGCTCATCGCGCCGGCATAGGCAAAGGGGCTGTGCTTCGTCGGGAAGGGAACTGATTTGAGGCTGACTTCCGATTCCACCTCGGACCCGTAGATCGTCCCGGTTTTGCTCGCCCCGGCAGCTTCCGGCTCGTCGTCGGTTGCAAAGATGTTGAGCGGATCGAATGCCGGATAATCATCCTGCGCATTATAATTGGCCGCGAGCGAGATCTTCACATGGGCGAAGGGGACTTTGCGAACCACTTCCTTGTCGCCATCATGAATGACTGTCGAGACTTCCATGACGGAGCGGTCCGAAGGACGCGCTGCGATATTGGGCGCCACCAACCGGGTGCCACGGCGAACTGTCTCGGAAGGAGAGTGTTCCATGTCTCCGCGCGCGAAGGCTTCTGCGGGAATGGCAAGCTGCTGACGGCCGTCGAGCGCTGCAAAGAGTGCGACGCCCATCAATATGGAGGAGGTGATGCCTGTGAGAAATGTCCCGCTCAGCCAGCGGATCGAGATCTCGCGCCGGTCGGGTGCTCGCCGGCCTTCCGCCAGAATAGGCGGCTCGGTCCCGAGCGTACGGATCATATCCCGATCCGCCGTCATGCCTGTCGCGACCGTTTCTGCATTTGATCTCCAGAAGTCATGTGACGAAGATGTGCAACTTTCAGACCGAGGAGTCAAACTTCTGCGCGGCGATCCCGACGCAGTTCCCAGCTTGCTGTAACTCTTCGTTAAGAAGTGCAGATAGGATTAAGTCGCGGCGAAAACGTGGCGCGTATGTGTGCGGCGCGGACTTCTCCCCGCGTTCTCGCAAAAACCGGCAGGGAAAGTCATGGAACTGATATGTTTCTGACACCTGTTTGACAGGTTTGTCAAAATTCATCATATAAAACAGTAACTTACAAGAAATATGGATTTTGTTGAAAAACCTCTGTTGACTTGTTTGGGGTGTGTCTCTTATAAGTCCGCTCACTGACGAGGGCGGCGGCGCTGCTG